>NZ_JBSFGK010000012.1:0-132969 GCF_053596495.1 Kitasatospora sp. NPDC001683 | reverse complement strand
TACCTTGACACGGTAGGGGTCACTGGTTCAATCCCAGTATCGCGCACAGTAACGGCCGAGGCCGCGATCCGTCAGGGTCGCGGCCTCGGCCGTTTCGTCGTTTCCTCG
Organism: Kitasatospora sp. NPDC001683; assembly: GCF_053596495.1. NCBI lineage: Bacteria > Bacillati > Actinomycetota > Actinomycetes > Kitasatosporales > Streptomycetaceae > Kitasatospora > Kitasatospora sp. NPDC001683. Next base: position 132,861 of record NZ_JBSFGK010000012.1, on the reverse strand, counting down.
TTCCGGCGTTTCGCCGGAGTTCGGAGAAGAGAAGAGCCGCGTACGGTCGCCCTCACCGACGTCCGTACGCGGCGTCTCCGCCTGCCGGGGCACTCTGCGCACCGCTCTCGCCCGTCCGCGTGTCATCGCGGTCGCGGTCTCCCCGGCGGCACTGCTCCCCGTCCCCAGGGGATCAGTGCCCGTTCTGGTGTTCTTCTTTCTGCGGCCGTGACCCTGGTGGCCTTGGGGTCTGGTGGCCTCCTGGCCTCAGCGGCCGATCAGATCGGCCAGGGCTTCGGCCTGGTTCGCCAGCTGCTCCCACCCGCCGAACAGCAGCACCAGGAGCACGGCGCACGGCAGGGCCATGGCCAGCGCGACGGCGGGGTGCCGGGTCGGCTGCTCGGCGGACTGGGGCTGGGTGAAGGCCGGACGACGGCGGCGGGTGGTGGTGCCCGTCTGCTGCGTTGCCATGGCCTTGCTCCTGATCCGGTCGAGTTGGCGCGGTGAACGGCTTACCTCGGGGGACGAGCTCCCCGTCCACCGCTGAGCACAACGCTATTGGTCAGGGGGCCGTCCGGGCGTCATGCCGTCGTACTGTTCCTCGGGCATCCCGGAGGATGACGCTCAGACTCAAGGCGTACTACCGCAGGGGGAGGGACGACTCACCCGGCCCCCGGGGGAACCCTGAGGGGCAACCCCGAGAAACGATTCGGCATCTCTGTGACCTGCAGCTCAGCGCACGATCCGACGATCGCACGGTGGCTTGAGGTGTTGCGTATCAGCACACCGCAGCGGGCAGTCCGTAAGCTGTGCCGGACAGGAACTGACGATGCCCCAACCGACGGGGCCTCACCACGGGCTGACGGGGAACGAGACATGGCGATGATGCGGCTGAGGCGTGAGGACCCCCGCATCGTCGGGCCGTACCGCCTGCACCGGCGACTCGGGGCCGGCGGCATGGGCGTGGTCTACCTCGGCTCCGACCGCCGGGGACAGCGCGTCGCCCTCAAGCTGATCCGCGCCGAACTCGCCGAGGACCAGGAGTTCCGCACCCGCTTCGCCCGCGAGATCGCTGCCGCCTCCCGGATCCGCGGCGGCTGCACCGCCCGGGTCGTCGGCTCCGACATCGAGGCCGACCGCCCCTGGCTCGCCACCGCGTACGTCCCCGGGCCGTCCCTCTACAAGCAGGTCGGCGACGAGGGGCCGCTCAGCTGGCCGGAGGCCGCCCGGATCGGGGCCGCGCTGGCCGACGGGCTGGTCAAGGTGCACGAGGCCGGGGTCGTCCACCGCGACCTCAAGCCCTCCAACATCCTGCTCTCGCCGCGCGGGCCGCGGATCATCGACTTCGGCATCGCGTGGTCGCGCGGCGCCAGCACCCTCACTCACGTCGGCACCGCGGTCGGCTCCCCCGGCTTCCTCGCGCCCGAGCAGGTGCGCGGCGCCGCCGTCACCCCGGCCACGGACGTCTTCGCCTTCGGGGCCACCCTCGCGTACGCGCTCACCGGGGACACCCCGTTCGGATCCGGGGCGTCCTCCGAGGTGATGCTCTACCGGGTCGTCCACGAGGAGCCCGACCTGTCGGCCGTACCGCCCCAGCTCGCCCCGCTGATCCGGGCCTGCCTGGCCAAGGAGCCCGCCGAGCGGCCCGGCGCGGCCGCGCTGCACGAGCGGCTCAGCGAGCTGGCGGCACGCGGGGCCGCGACCGATGGCGGCGGACGCGCGGCACGGCGGGGCCCGGCCCCGGCCGCCGCCTCTGCCGCCCCCGCCGCACCCGCCCCGTCCGCCGGTGCTCCGCGGGCGCCGCACCAGGACGGCGTCGGACGGCAGGGCGTTCCGGCTCCCGGGCGCTCGCCCGAACCGGCCGCGCCGGCGGCGCGGGCCCGGGCCGCGGCGGGTCGTCCGGGCGGGCAGGCGCCGGGAGCGTCGGCGCGGCGCCCGCAGGGCGCCCCGGCCCCCCGGCCCGAGGCGACGCCGGTCACCCGTCCGCTGCGGGACCGCCCGCACACTCCCCCACCCGCCCGGCCGCGGCCCCGGGACCGCCAGCACACCCCCGCGCCCGGCGGGCGGCCCGGTACGGCGCGGCAGCGGCTGTTGCGGCAACGGCTGGTGGTCTTCGTCACCGTGACGATCGGCGTCGCGCTGGCCATCGCCGCGGCGCAGGGCTGCGAGAACCGGAGCAACCAGGGAGCGCGGCCGGTGGTCGGGCAGACCGCGACGGCCCTCGGCGGGGGCGGCGGTGAACAGGCGGTGCCCGGGACCTCGGCGGACGTCGCACCGCAGGCCTCGGCGGCCCCGGTCCCGGCAGCCGCGCGCGGCACCGCGGACAGTGCGTTGGCGCCCGCGCAGGGGCCGGGGCCCGTGGTCGACTGGCCCAACCGCAGCTACCCCGACTGGGCCGGCGGGACCGCCGTCACACTGAAGGACGGGCACTCGGTCGGTAACGGGCCGCAGATCGCGCTGAGTGCGGTGCTGCCGACCCGGTACAAGGGCCAGCCGGCCACGGTCATCGTGCTGCGGCGAACGGAGGGGTCGGCGCCGGTCGACCTCGTCCAGCTCTACACCTTCACCGGGGACACCCCGGTCGCCACCGCCTCCCGCACCTCCACCGCCGACCCGCAGGCCACCGCCGCCTGGCGCCTGGACGGCAGCGCCGTCGTCCGCGAGGAACGCGTGGCCGCCACCGGCGCGGTCACCTCCACCCGCTACACCGTGCGCTCCGACGGCACCCTCGACGAGTCCTGGCCCGGCGCCGGCGCCTCCGGCGGCGCTCCCCCGGCCGCCGCCCCGGCCCCACCGACCGCCCCGACGGGCTGAACCGGGTCAACTTCTCCGCGTGGGTCCGTGGCTCACTGCGTTCCCCCGTACGAATCGTCCGCCCGCGCGGAACGGAGGACGTCGGCCGCGAGTGCAGGAAGTCGGGACGCTGCGATGCCGGCACGACAGGCGTTGCTCGGGAAGCCGAGCGGGCCCGGAGGCCGGACTCGTCGAGCAGCGGCGAGCGCACAGTTGAGAAGCGCTGGAGGAAACCCGACGGATGCTCGATCGGCCGACTTCTGACGCGCGCGGTCGCGGGAAGGGCTGACGCCGCAGGATGCGAGGTCGGCCTGGCAGGCCCGGCCCCAGGTGCCTGGGGGCGGCGTCGAGTTGGGCCGACGTCCTGTGCAGGGGCCCGGCTGACGCCGCAGGAGCGGAGGTGGGTTGGGCGGTGGAGGGCCGGGCCTGAGCGCGGGGGCGGGACAGCGGCTGGCGCAGGAAGTCGCGCGGGTCGACTTCCTGTGCAGGGGCCGGGCTGACGGCGCGGGGGCGGAGGGGCGGGGGCAGGTCGGTGGGCGGGGTGAGGTGGGGATTAAGGGGTGGTGACGGCGTAGAAGGCTACGGCGGCGGCGGCGCCGACGTTGAGGGAGTCGATGCCGTGGGCCATGGGGATGCGGACGGGGTGGTGGGCGGCGGCGATGGCGCGGGGGGTCAGGCCCTCGCCTTCGGCGCCGAGGAGGAGGGCGGTCTTGGGGAGGGTGTGGGGGGCGAGGGTCGCGAGGTCGACGGCGGTGTCGGCGGGGGTGAGGGCGAGGAGGGTGAAGCCGGCGTCGCGGACGGTGTCGAGGGCGGTGGGCCAGGGGTCGAGGCGGGCGTAGGGGACCGCGAAGACGGCGCCCATGGAGACCTTGACGGCGCGGCGGTAGAGCGGGTCGGCGCAGTCGGGTGAGAGCAGGACGGCGTCCATGCCGAGGGCCGCGGCGCTGCGGAAGATGGCGCCGAGGTTGGTGTGGTCGACCAGGCCTTCCAGGACGGCGACCCGGCGGGCTCCGGCGAGCAGGTCGGCGGCGTCGGGGAGCGGCTTGCGTTCCATCGAGGCGAGGGCGCCGCGGTGGACGTGGTAGCCGGTGACGGCTTCGGCGAGTGCGGGTTCGACCACGTGGACGGGGGCGTCGGCGGCGGCGATGACGTCGGACATCACGTCCAGCCACTTGGCGGTCAGCAGCATCGACCGCATCCGGTAGCCGGCGGAGAGGGCGCGGCGGATGACCTTCTCGCCCTCGGCGATGAACAGGCCCTCGGCGGGTTCCCGGCGGCGGCGCAGTTCGACGTCGGTGAGGCCGGTGTAGTCGGCGAGGCGGGGGTCGGCCGGGTCGGTGATGGTGCTGGGTTCGGACACCCTGCGATCTTGCCAAGCGGGGGCGGGGAAGGCCAAACGGCCCAGGGGACGGGGTGGTCCCGGGCTGGCCGGAGTGTAAACATGACCGTATGGCCCGAAATCCGGGCCGATCCTGGGCTCCGTCGGCCTCTGGTGCCACCGGCGACGCCGGCTCCTTCGGTGGGCGCCCACACGGTCGGCAACAGCTGCCACGCGCGAAACGGCCGCGACCGGTACGGCACCGGTCGCTGGCCGGGCAGGTGTTCGCGCTCCAGATCCTGATCGTGCTGCTGCTGGTGGCGGGGGCCGCGGTTGCGCTCGTGGTGCAGTCGCACAACGACGCCGACCGTGAGGCCCGCAACCGGTCGGTGGCGGTCGCCCAGTCCTTCGCCGACTCGCCGGGCATGGTGGACGCGCTGCGCTCCCCCGACCCGACCGCGATCCTGCAGCCGAAGGCGCAGTCGGCGCGGATCGCCTCGGGCGTGGACTTCATCGTGGTGCTGAACAACCAGGGCATCCGCTACACCCACCCCAACCCGGCCCGGATCGGCCAGAAGTTCGTCGGCACGTACGAGCCCGCGCTGCACGGCCAGGTGGTGACCCAGCACCTCAGCGGCACGGTCGGCCCGCTGGTGCAGGCGGTGGTCCCGGTGTACGCACCGGACGGCTCGGTGGTCGGGCTGGTCTCGGCGGGGGTCACCCTGAACAACGTGTCCACCGCGAGCGAGCGTCAGCTGCCGGTGGTCCTGGGCGCGGCCGCGGGGGCGATCGGCCTGGCCACGCTGGGCACGGCGCTGATCAGCCGTCGGCTGCGGCGGCAGACCCACGGGCTGGGCCCGGTCGAGATGACCCGGATGTACGAGCACCACGCGGCGGTGCTGCACGCGGTGCGCGAGGGCGTGATGATCGTCGGCGGGGACGGACGGCTGCTGCTCTGCAACGACGAGGCGCGCCGACTGCTGAACCTGCCGCCGGACGCCGAGGGCCGTCCGGTGACCGAGCTGGGTCTGGAGCCCGCCCCGCTGGAGCTGCTGACCGCCGACCGTCCGGTGACCGACGAGGTGATGCTGGCCGGGGAGCGGCTGCTGGCGGTGAACGTCCGGCTGACCGACCAGGACGGCGGTCCGCCCGGCTGCGTCGCCACGCTGCGCGACTCCACCGAGCTGATGGCGCTGACCGGCCGGGCCGAGGGCGCGCAGCGACGGCTGCGGCTGCTGTACGACGCGGGCATGACGGTGGGCAGCACGCTGGACGTCACCTGGACTGCTGAGGAGCTGGCGCAGGTCGCGGTGCCACGGTTCGCGGACTTCGTCACGGTGGACCTCGCCGAGCAGGTGTTGGCCGGTGACGAACCGCCGCAGGGCACCTCGCTGGGCCGGATGCGACGGGCGGCCCTCGCCGGGACCAGGGGCAGCGGCCCGTTCCACCCGGTGGGCACCGCCCTGGACGTGGTGCCCGACACCCCGCTGGCCCGGGCGCTGCACAGCGGTGCGTCCCGGCTGGAGCCGCGGCTGGCCGAGGCGTGGGGCTGGCGGGACCAGGATCCCGAGGGGGCGGAGCAGGCGCTGGCGTACGGGGTGCACTCGCTGGTGCGGGTGCCGCTGCGGGCGCGCGGGGTGCTCCTGGGGGTGGCCCGGTTCTGGCGGGCGGAGCGGCCGGAGCCGTTCGAGCCGGAGGACCTGACGCTGGCCGAGGAGTTGGTGGCGCACGCGGCGGTGTGCATCGACAACGCCCGCCGGTACACCCGCGAGCACGTGATGGCGGTGACCCTGCAGCACAGCCTGCTGCCGCGCAGCCTGCCGGAGCAGAACGCGCTGGAGGTGGCGCACCGCTACCTGCCGGCCCAGGCCGGGGTGGGCGGGGACTGGTTCGACGTGATCCCGCTGCCGGGTGCGCGGGTGGCGCTGGTGGTCGGTGACGTGGTCGGCCACGGGCTGCACGCGGCGGCGACGATGGGACGGCTGCGGACGGCGATCCACAACTTCTCGACGCTCGACCTGCCGCCGGACGAGCTGCTGGGCCACCTGGACGAACTGGTGAACCGGATCGACCAGGAGGAGGCGGGCGGCGGCGAGAGCGGGACGCTGACCGGGGCGACCTGCCTGTACGCGATCTACGACCCGGTGTCGCGGCGCTGCACGCTGGCCAGCGCCGGGCATCCGCCGCCGGCCGTGGTGGACCCGCAGGGCCGGGTGACGTTCCCTGAGGTGCCGACCGGGCCGCCGCTCGGGCTGGCGGTCCTGCCCTTCGAGACGGCCGAGGTGGAGCTGGCCGAGGGCAGTCGGCTGGTGCTGTACACGGACGGGCTGGTGGAGGACCGCGAGCGGGACATCGACGAGGGGCTGGCGCTGCTGCGGGAGGCGCTCGGCGGGCCGCCGCGCACGCCGGAGCAGACCTGCGCGGACGTGCTCGTGACGATGCTGCCGGCGCATCCCCAGGACGACATCGCGCTGCTGGTCGCGGAGACCAGGGTGCTGACGCCGGACCAGGTCGCGCAGTGGGACGTGCCCGCCGACCCGGCGGCGGTGGGGGCCGTACGGGCGCAGGTGGCGGAGCGGCTGGCGGACTGGGGGCTGGGCGAGGCCGTGTTCGTCACCGAGCTGATCCTGAGCGAGCTGGTGACCAACGCGATCCGGTACGGCTCCGGGCCGATCCGGGTGCGGCTGCTGCGCGACCGCGCGCTGATCTGCGAGGTGTCGGACGGCAGCAGCACCTCGCCGCACCTGCGGTACGCGGCGACCGAGGACGAGGGCGGACGCGGGCTGTTCCTGGTCGCGCAGTTCGCCGACCGCTGGGGGACGCGCTACACGGCGACCGGGAAGGTCATCTGGACGGAGCAGCCGTTGGAGTAGGGCGTGTCCGCAAGCTCCCGTCGTTCGCCCGGAGGCGGGAGCTTGCGGACACGCCCTGGGGAAGTCGGACCGGCCGACTTCCCGCTCCGCAAACCACTCAGCGCCGGAAGGCGGCGGCCAGCACGTTCACCACGTCGCCGACCACGATCACCGCCGGGGGCTTGACGGCCTCGGCCTCGACCACGGTGGCTACGGTGCCCAGGGTGGCATCCACCCGGCGCTGGGCGGCGGTGGTGCCCTCCTGGACGATGGCGACCGGGGTGTCGGCGGGACGGCCGTGCTCGACCAGTTTGGCGGCGATCGCGCCGATCTTGTCCACGGCCATCAGCAGCACCAGGGTGCCGCTCATGCCCGCGACGGCCTGCCAGTTGGTGACCGAGCGCGGGTCGTCCGGGCCGACGTGGCCGGAGACCACGGTGAACTCCTGGGTCAGCCCGCGGTGGGTGACCGGGATGCCGGCCGTCTCCGGGACGCTGATCGAGCTGGAGATGCCGGGCACCACGGTGACCGGGATGCCGGCCTCGGCGCAGGCCAGCAGCTCCTCGCCGCCGCGGCCGAAGACGTACGGGTCGCCGCCCTTGAGCCGGACCACGAACTTGCCGGCCTGGGCGTGCTCGATCAGCGCCCGGTTGATCGCCTCCTGGGCCATCTGACGGCCGTACGGGATCTTCGAGGCGTCGATCACCTCGACGTGCTCGGGCAGCTCGGCGAGCAGCTCGCGCGGGGCGAGGCGGTCGGCGACCACCACGTCGGCGTCGGCGAGCAGGCGGCGGCCGCGCACGGTGATCAGGTCCGGGTCGCCGGGGCCGCCGCCGACCAGGGCGACGCCGGCGCCGTGCGAGCGGTACGAGCGGGTGGCCAGCGAGCCGTCCCGCAGGCCGCCGACGATGGCGTCGCGCAGGGCGGCGGAGTGCCGCGGGTCGCCGGTGAGGACGGCGACGGTGGCGCCGGCGTCGCGGCCGCTGGCCGGGGTCCAGGCGGTGGCGGCGGAGGCGTCGTCGCTGCGGGAGCAGAACACCCGCTCGCGCTCGGCCTCGGCGCTGACCGCCGCGTTGACCGCCGGGTCGTCGCTGGCGACCAGCACGTACCAGGCACCGGCGAGGTCGCCGCCCTGGTAGGGGCGGGCGTGCCAGGTCAGCTCGCCCGCGTCGGCCATGGCCTGGACGGCCGGGGTGGTGGCCGGGGATATCAGGTGCAGGTCGGCGCCGGAGTCGATCAGGGCCGGCAGCCGCCGCTGTGCGACCTGGCCGCCGCCGACCACCACGACGCGGCGGCCGGCCAGCAGCAGGCCGACCGGGTAGGGGGTACGGCCCTCGGTGCTGGGGTGCGGGGTGGGCGCGCTCATCGGCGGTGCTCCTGATCAGGGGTGAGGGTGTGGGGCGGTGCGGTGGTACGCCGCCCGGCCGGCCGGGTGGCGGTACGCCGCTCCGCGGGCCGGCGCGCCCTCGGGCCGGTCCGCGGAGCGGTGAGCAGGTGCGTCAGGCCTTCTCGGTGACCCCGGCGGAGTCGAAGGTGGCTACATCGTGCATCGCGCGGGCCGCACTCTGCACCAGCGGGAGCGCCAGCAGGGCACCGGTGCCCTCGCCGAGCCGCAGGTCGAGGTCGATCAGCGGACGCAGGCCCAGCTTCGCCAGCGCGGCCTGGTGGCCGGGCTCGGCGGAGCGGTGGCCGGCGATGCAGGCGGCCAGCGCCTCGGGGGCGATCGCCTTGGCGACCAGCGCGGCCGAACCGGCGATGACACCGTCCAGCACCACCGGGGTGCGCAGCGAGGCGGCGCCCAGCAGGAAGCCCGCGATGGCCGCGTGCTCCAGGCCGCCGACGGCGGCGAGGACGCCGATCGGGTCGTTCGGGTCGGGCTGGTGCAGGGCCAGCGCGGCGCGGATGACCTCGATCTTGTGGGCGTGGGTCTCGTCGTCGATGCCGGTGCCGCGGCCCGTGACCTCGGCCGGGTCCAGGCCGGTGAACACCGAGATCAGGGCGGCCGAGGCGGTGGTGTTGGCGATGCCCATGTCGCCGGTGACCAGCGCCTTGTTGCCCGCCGCGACCAGGTCGCGGGCGGTCTCGATGCCGACCTCGATGGCCTGGAGGGCCTCCTCGCGGGTCATCGCCGGGCCCTGGGTCATGTCGTCGGTGCCGGGCTTGACCTTGCGCGGCAGCAGGCCGGTGGCGCGGCCCTGCTGGACGGCCTGCGGCAGCTCGGCGGCGACGCCGACGTCCACCACGCAGACCTCGGTGCCGATCTGCTTGGCGAAGGAGTTGATCACCGCTCCTCCGGCCAGGAAGTTGCCGACCATCTGGGCGGTCACCTCCTGCGGCCACGGGCTGACGCCCTGGGCGTGCACGCCGTGGTCGGCCGCGAAGATCGCCACGCAGGCGGGCTCCGGGATCGGCGGCGGGCACTTGCGGGACAGGCCGCAGAGCTGGGCGGAGATGATCTCCAGCATGCCGAGCGAGCCGGCCGGCTTGGTCATCCGCTTCTGCCGGTCCCAGGCCTCGCCGAGCGCCTTGGCGTCCAGCGGGCGGATGCCGCGCAGGGTGTCCGCGAGCAGGCTCTGCGGCTCCTCGCCGGGCAGCGCGCGGTTGCCGTACTGCTCCTCGTGGACGACCCAGGCGAGCGGGCGCTTCTTGGCCCAGCCCTGCTGCTCGAGCTCCGGCTCGTCCGGGAAGGAGTCGACGAAGCCGACGCACAGGTAGGCGACGACCTCCAGGTGCTCGGGCAGGCCGAGCTCGCGGACCAGCTCCTCGTCGTCGAAGAAGCTCACCCAGCCGACGCCCAGACCCTCGGCGCGGGCGGCCAGCCAGAGGTTCTCGACGGCCAGGGCAGCCGAGTACGGGGCCATCTGCGGCTGGGTGTGCCGGCCCAGGGTGTGCCGGCCGCCGCGGGTGCGGTCGGCGGTGACCACGATGTTCACCGGGGTCTCGAGGATGGCCTCGATCTTGATCTCCCGGAACTGCTTGGCCCGGCCCTTCGGCAGCGAGTCCGCGTACGCCTCGCGCTGACGCTCGGCCAGGGCGTGCATCCGCTTGCGGGTCTTCGCCGAGCGGATCACCACGAAGTCCCAGGGCTGCGAGTAGCCGACGCTGGGCGCGGTGTGGGCGGCCTCCAGGACGCGGATCAGCACCTCGTGCGGGATCGGGTCCGGGCGGAAGCCGTTGCGGATGTCGCGGCGCTCGCGGATCACCTGGTGGACGGCGTCGCGGCCGGCCTCGTCGTAGCCGGGGGCGGCCGGGCCGCGGGGCTCGGCGGGCTCGGCCGTCTGCTCGTCCTCGGCGGCCGGCGCCTCGGACGACTCGACGGGCTGCTCGGACTGCTGGTCGGCGGGCTGCTGGTCGGCGGCCTGCTCGGGCTGCGGCCCGTCGGTGGCGGGCGCCTCGGCGGCCGGGGACTCGACGGGCTGCTCGGGCTGGGCCTCGGGCTGCCCGGCCGGCTGCTCGGTGGCCTGCTCGGCGGCGGGGGTCTCCCCCTGGACGGCCTCCGGCGCGACGGCGACGGCCTCGGCCTGCGGCTCCTCGGTGGCGGGCGCCTCGGCGGCCGGGGTCTCGGAGGGCTGCTCGGCGGTCTCGGCGACCGGCTCGGCGGCAGGCTGCGGCTCGCCCTCCGGGGCAACGGCCTCGGCGGACTGTACGGCCTCGGCCTCGACGATCTGCTCGGCGACGGCCTCGACGGCCTGTTCCGCGACCGGCTCGGCCGCTGCCTCGACGGACTGCTCGGCCGGTACGGCCTCCGGCTGTGCCTGCTCGCCCTCGGCGACCGGCTCGACGGCGACGGGCTCGGCAACGGCGGGCTCGACGGCAGCGGGCTCGGCGACGGCGGGCTCCTGGTCGACGGGCTCGGCGACGACCTGGCCGGAGGGCATCTCACCGGTGCCGGCGGCGGTCTCGGCGACCGGCTCGACCACGACGGCCTGGGCGGCTTCCACGGTCTCGGCGGCCTCCACGGCCTCCACGGCCTCCACGGCCTCGACGGTCTGCTCGACCTGCTCGGCCTGCTCGGCCTGCTCGACCTCCTGGACCGCCTCCACGGCCACGGGCTGCTCGGCGGCCTGCGGCACGTCGGCGGCCGCTATGGGGGCGGGCTGCTCCTGCCCGGCCTCCTCGGTCACCGGGGCCTGCTGGGCCGCCTCGACCGTGGGCAGGCCGTGCGGGGTCGGCGCGGCGAGGAAGGCGGAGATCCGGCGCGGCTGACCGGCCGGAGCGGCACCCTCGGGCTGCTCGACGGGCACGATGCCCTCCGCGACGCCTTCCGCGGCGACGGCCTCGACCGCACCGCCCTCGACGGCGACGGCCTCGACCACGGCCGTCTCCCCGGCGGCCACGGCCTCGACGACCACGGTCTCGACCGCGGCGCTCTCCACCGCCACCGCCTCGGCGGCCGGCTGAGCGGCGGCGTCCGCCGGGACCGGCTCGACCACGACGGCCTGGGCGGCCTGCGCGGCCTCGGCGACCGGCCCGGCCTGGGCGGCCTGGACCGCCTCCGGCATCTCGACGACCTCGACCACCTCGATCGCCCCGACCGTCTCGACGCCCATCACGCCCTCGACCGGCTGCCCGGCCAGCGGCACCTGCTGGTAGCCCTGACCCTGCGGCACCTGGTGCACCTCGGGCCCGCCCTCGACCGTGGCGGCCACCGGCGGCACCGGCGCAGCGGGCGGCGCCATCGGGGCGGCCTGCTGCACGCCCTGCGGCACGGCGCCCGGGACCGGCACGACGGCCTCGCCCATCGGCGGGCGGCCGACGACCGGGATGCCGTGCGCGGGCGTGCCGCCCTGCGACGGGCCCCGGTCGGCCAGCGAACGGACCGGCACCTGACCGGTCATCAGCGACGGGTCCGGGATCGGCGGGCCGGCGTGCAGCGGGCGGCGCGGCGGCTGAGCCTGCGTCATCGGCTGCTGGGCGTACGGCTGTGCCGGGGCGGGCTGCACCGGCTGCTGCTGGGCGTGCTCGCCACCGAGCACCGGCGGGTCCACCGGCGGCCAGGACGGCTCGACCGGGGTGCCGTCCGGCTGCGCCGCGAACGGCGCCTGCTCGGCCCCCCAGGAGCCCTGCGGGCCGGGCATCAGCAGGACGTCGTCCTCGTCGTCCAGCCCGTCCGGCTGGTCGACGAAGTGGAAGGCGGGGCGGGCGGCGCCCTGGTCGACGGCCCAGCCCTCGCCCGGGACGGCCTGGGGCGGCATGCCGGGGACGGTGAAGTTCGGCTGGCCCTGCGGCGGGATCACGCCCGCGCCGGGGGGCATCACGCCGGCCGGTACCGCCGGGTTGGGGATCACGCCGCCGTCGGTCGCGACGCCCTGCAGGGGTGCAACGCCCGCGACGCCCTCCGGTGCGCCGAGCGGGTCGGGCCCGGCGTGCAGGTGCTCCGGCAGTCCCTCGCCCGGGACGTGGCCGCCATCGGTCATTGTCAAAGCTCCTTCCAGGCCGCTGCCGCGCCCCTTGGCGACGCGATCACCGACCGCAGCGCCCATCCGCACGGGCCGGACCTGCACCGACCCGCCCCTCAACCACACGCGGCCGCCGCGCCGTGGCGCTGCGGCCCAAGTCCTTCCGGCGCGCTGCGGCACCCCGGCCCGGGCACCGACCGCGAGGACGGTGCCATCTGAAACAACGACAACCCGGAGCAACCGGTACGACCGCACCGGACCCTACGGCATTCTCCAGGTCCGGCACGCGGCCCGTCGAATTGCCCACACTCCGAGCGGAACCGGATTGCACCACGTCAAAAAGGTGACAAACCGACCGAATCGGGCAGGTCGCCGACGGCTGCAGCCGCCTGGGACGCCAGACTACCGGCCCGGCGCGCTGACCTCTCGAATCGGTGTCCGGATGCGACCTGGATCACCGCCAGGACCGCCCACGGCCCCGGCGCGCACCCGAGGCCTTCACACGATCTGCTCACCCCAGAGCAGCAGCGCGCCGCTCGCGCCCGCCCCGAGCGCCAGTGCGCCGCCCTCCTCGTCGGCCCGCAGCGGGGTGGACTGCAGCAGTGCGCCGTCCGCCCGGTAGCCGGCGGCGACGATGGACCGGTGGACCTCCTCCGCCTCGGCGAAGTTCCGGGCCAGCGCGACGAACCGCTCCGGCTTGCGGGCCAGCACCGCCCGCACCACGTCGGGCCCGCCGGACTCCACCACGGCGGCGTCCGGCTCGGGCAGCCCGCCCAGCACCTCGGGGCCCTGCCCGTGCACGGTCTCCACCTCGACCCCGTACCGACGGGCGTTGACGGTGAGCCGGGCGCAGGCCGAGCGGGAGGCCTCGACGGCGACCACCGCGGCGCCGAACCGGGCCGCCTCCACCGCGAGGGCGCCGCTGCCCGCGCCGACCGACCAGACGAGGTCCCCCGGACGTGCACCCAGACGGGCCAGCACCAGGGCGCGCACGTGCGCCGGGAGTGCCTCCGACGCGCCCGGCTCGTCCTCCGTGCGCCCGGCGCCCGCGTAGGCGTCACCGGGGAGCGCCCAGCCGCGTTCCGCGCCGGGGTAGCCGACCGGACGCCCGGCCAGCCAGCCGGCCGCCTCGCCGACCGCGCCGACCTGGGCGCCGCCGCCGATCACCAGCACCACGTTGGGGTCGCGCCAGACGTGGTCGGCGATCCGGTCGGAGGTCAGCACGGTGACGTCCTCCTCCGGAGTGCCGAGGGCCTCGCAGACCACGAAGGTCCGGTGCACCCCGCGCAGCATCAGGGCGAGTTCGCTCGGGCCGGCGCCCGGGGCGGTGAGCACCGCGACCTTGGGGTGGGCCCGGCAGATGTTGGCCGCGCGGCGCAGCCGTCCGCCGTGGGCGCTGACCACCTGGGCGTCCTCCCAGGGCATGCCGGCCCGGGCGAAGGCGTTGGCGACGGAGGAGACGGCGGGCAGGACTTCGAGTTCGAGGCCGTACTCGGGGCGGCGCAGGGTGCGCACCACGCCGAAGAAGCCCGGGTCGCCCTCGGCGACGACGACGACGGCGCCGCGGTGCTCGGCGATCGTGCGGGCGGCCTGCCGGATGTTGCCGAGGGTGATCCGCTCGGCGTCCTCCGGCACCGGAAGGGCGTCCAGTTGGTAGGGCGCGCCGGCCACCAGGGTCGCCGCGGCGAGGGCCGCACCGGCGGCCTCGGTCAGCGGCGTACCGTCCCACCCGATGACCGTGATCCGGTCAGCCATCTGCGGCCGTTCTCCCTCGACTCGATGCGACACTCGATGCGCGGCTCGGTGCACGATCCCCGTGGACGACCGGGTGCGCGGTCTCGTCGCGCCGGTCGGGTCGCGCCCGCTGTGCGGCGCCGGTGGAGAGGCTACCGGGTACGGCCGCCCGGAGGCCGACATCTCGTACACATGTCCGTGCCGGGCGGGTGGCCGGACGGTGGCTCAGTCGCGCAGCACGTAGCGGTGGTCGCCGTGCCAGCCGTCGCGGTGCAGTTCGGGCGACTCCAGGTCCTCCGGGAGCAGGCTCCACAGGATCAGGTCACTGCGGCTCTCCTCCACGACCTCCCCGGACTCGCCGCGCACTATCCAGGCACTGCGCAGCACGCCCTCGCTGATGCCGCCGATCTTCTGGGCGACCTGCTGGGCGGCGGTGTTCCCGGCGGCGGTGCGCATCTCCAGGCGCAGGAAGCCGCGGTCCTCGAAGAGCCACTGGGCGACGCCGAGGACGGCCTCCGGGGCGTAGCCCTCGCCGCGCGCCCAGGTGGCGGTGACGTAGGAGATCTCGGTGCTGCGCAGCCGCCAGTCGGTGTTGCGCAGTTCGACCAGGCCGACCAGCCGCTGGGTGAGGTGCTCGGTGACGGCGAAGACGATGCCGCGCCCGTCGTTGCGGTGGGCGGGGGCGAGGGTGCGGGCGAGCTCGGCCGCGTACCCCTCGGTGAAGGGGTGCGGGAGGTCCGTCCAGGCCAGCACGAGGTCGTCGGCCATCATGGCGGCGAGACCGGGGGCGTCGTCCTCCGCAAGGGGACGCAGCAGCAGCCGTTCGGTGCTGATGGCGGTCTCGGGGAAGCTCGCTGCCATGCCGTCTCTCCTCGCCGGGTCGTGAACACAACACCGTACGCCTCCGGCGCGCCCCGGGTATCACGTGGTGCGCCGGTCGCACGACGGTACGTCAGAACCCGGTCCGCCGTGGTGTGCCTGGTGCATACTGCCCGACCGGGCCCCCGCCGAGGTGCGGCGGGGGCCCGGTCGGGCGCTATGCGCTATGCGGTATGACCGTACGACGATCAGAAGGCCGGGATGACCGAACCCTGGAACGTGTCGTTGATGTACTTCTTGACCTCGTCGGAGTGCAGCAGCTCGGCCAGCTTCTTCACCCGCGGGTCGCTCTCCTTGCCCTTCTTGACGGCGAGGATGTTGGCGTACGGGTTGCCCTCGGCCTTCTCCAGCACCAGGGCGTCGGTGGCGGGCTTCAGGCCGGAGTCGAGCGCGTAGTTGCCGTTGATCACCGCGGCGTCGAGGTCGGCGATCGAGCGGGGCAGCTGGGCGGCCTCCAGCTCCTTCCACTTGAAGTTCTTCGGGTTGCCCGTCACGTCCGCCGGGGTGGCGGCGGTGCCGGCGCCGTCCTTGAGGGTGATGAGCTTGTCGTCGGCGAGCAGCTTGAGCGCGCGGCCCTCGTTGGTGGCGTCGTTCGGCAGGCCGATGGTGGCGCCGTTCGGCAGGTCGTCGACCGACTTGACCTTCTTGGAGTAGACGCCCAGCGGCTCCAGGTGGACGGTCTCGACCGAGACGATGTCCGTGCCGTTCTTCTTGTTGAAGTCATCCAGGTACGGGACGTGCTGGAAGTAGTTGGCGTCGGCCGAACCGTCCTGCACCGCCGTGTTGGGGGTCACGTAGTCGGTGACCTCCTTGATGTCGAGCTTGAGGCCCGCCTTGGCCGCGAGGTTGTCGTTGACGAACTTGAGGATCTGCGCGTGCGGGGTCGGGCTGGCCACGACCTTCAGCGGCGCGTTCGGGTCCGAGGAGGACGAGCCCGAGCTGCTGCAGGCGGCCAGCGACAGGGCGAGGCCGGCGGTGGCGAGGACACTGGTGAACTTCACAACGTTGCGCACGAAAAGTGCCTTTCTGCGTGATGCGGGGAGCCGCGTCCGGAGGTCGGACGAGGGAGGTCTAGGAGGCGACGAGGTCCTCGTCGGGCGCCGGGGTGGCGGCGCGGGGCCGGAGCAGGCGGGTGCGTCCGCCGCCGCGGCCCCGGTTGGCCAGCCGGCGCACGGCGAGGTCGCCGGCCAGCTGGATGACCGTGACGATGATCGCGATCTCGGCCACGATGATCCACATGAAGGCGGTCTCGAAGCGCAGGTAGCCGTACCGGTAGGCGAGGTCGCCGAGGCCGCCGCCGCCGACCGTGCCGGCCATCGCGGAGTAGCCGATCAGCGCGATCACCGTGGTGGTGACGGAGGCGACGATGCCGGGCAGCGCCTCGGGGACGAGCGCCTTGCGCACCAGCGTCCAGGTGCTGCCGCCCATCGCCTGGACGGCCTCGATCAGACCGCGGTCCACCTCACGGACGGAGGTCTCGACCAGCCGGGCGAAGAAGGGGATCGCGCCGACCGTCAGCGGCACGGTCGCGGCCTGCCAGCCGAGGGAGTTGCCGGTCAGCCACCGGGTGAAGGAGATCAGCGCGATCATCAGGATGATGAACGGCAGCGAGCGGGCGAGGTTCACGATCGCGCCCAGCACCTTGTTCACCGGCTGGTTCTGCAGCGCGCCGCCCTTGGAGGTGAGCACCAGCAGCACGCCGATCGGCAGTCCGAGCAGGACGGTGCAGACCGTCGCGACCCCGACCATCTCGAAGGTCTCCTGGGTGGCGGGCCACATCAGCTCCTGCATCTGGTCCCAGCTCAGGCCACTCATGCCACCGCTCCGTTCGCCGTACCGAGCACGTCCACCTGCAGGCCCTGCTCGCGCAGGTAGCCGATCGGCACCACGTTGTCCTGGTGGCCGCCGGGCAGCTCGACCCGCATCCGGCCGACCATCCGGCCGGCGATGGTCTCCACCGCGGCGCCCAGGATGTTGATGTCGATCTGGTAGGTGCGGGCCAGCTGGGAGACGAACGGCTGGGCCGGGGTGTCGCCCTGGAAGGTGATCTCCAGGACGGTCGTGCCAGGACGGCCGGTGCCGAACTCGCTGAGCGGGAACAGCTCGCGGGCCAGCTCCGAGCCGGGCTCGGCCAGCAGGTCGGTGAGCTCGCCGGACTCCACCACCCGGCCGCCGCGCATCAGGGCGGCGGAGTCGCAGACGGACTTGATGACGTCCATCTCGTGGGTGATCAGCAGGACGGTCAGGCCCAGCTGCTCGTTGAGGTCGCGCAGCAGCTTGAGGATCGAGCGGGTGGTCTCCGGGTCGAGCGCCGAGGTGGCCTCGTCGGAGAGCAGCACCTTGGGGTCGCCGGCCAGGGCGCGGGCGATGCCCACCCGCTGCTTCTGGCCGCCGGAGAGCTGGTTGGGGTAGCTGCGGGCCAAGGCGGCGAGGCCGACCAGGTCCAGCAGTTCGGCGGCCTTGCGGCGGCGCTGGGTGCGGTCCAGGCCGATGATCTCCAGCGGGAGTTCGACGTTCTGCTGCACCGTGCGGGAGGAGAGCAGGTTGAAGTGCTGGAAGACCATGCCGATCCGGCGGCGCGCCTCGCGCAGGTCCTTGCCGGCCCGGTTCTCGCCGCCGGACAGCGCGGTGAGCTCGACCCCGTCCACGGTGACCGTGCCGGAGGTCGGGCGCTCCAGCATGTTCACGCAGCGGATGAGGGTGGACTTGCCGGCACCGCTGGTGCCGACGACGCCGTAGACCTCGCCCGGGCGGACGTGCAGGTCGACGCCGTCGAGAGCGGTCACCTCGCGGCCTCGGGAACGGTAGACCTTGGTCAGGTCCGTGGTGGTGATCACAGCTGCTTCCGTGGGTCGGGGGCGGGCGGCGGTGTCGACCGGGCGGCCGGGTCGCGGCCGGCGGTGTCCTACGACGCCTCACCAGGGGGATCCGGACCAGCCACCCCTTGATCGTGGCCGCAGGAGGGCCGGGCCGCGCGACGGCGTGGCCCTGACGAGTCATCGGCGGCCGCGGGTGGCGGGCACGCCGGAGGGGAGGTGTTCCGGGAGGAGGGCGCGCTCGCACGGGCGGGAGCGGCGCCGGAGTCTCGCTTCGGGGCGCGAGGGGGAGGCACCCTCGACGGGGTGCCCGGGGGCGGTGGCCCTCAGCAGTGACACATTCGACGGCACATGGCACGCTCACCTGCCGGCAGCGTGCCGGTGGGGGTCCAGTTCGTCGTCGCAGTCATGTGAGCCAGTAAAACAGATCAGCCGAATTGCGCCCAACTGTTCGGCCGCGAATGTCCGCATTGCGGACACTCATCGCTCTGACCTGGGGCGATACGGCTCGACGCCGCCACCGGGGCGTCCGGATGGTGGCGGCGTCGAGGGGGCCGAGTACCGGCGGGGCTCAGGCGGTCGCGGCGAGCGGGGTCGCGGCCGGCTTCTCCAGGTGCACGAAGCTCAGCCGGCTGCTGACCTGCTCGACGGCGGTCTGCCGGTAGCCCTGGCGAGCGTACAGCCGCAGGTTGCCGAGGCTGCGGTGGCCGGTGAACAGCCGGTAGGCCTTCACCGGACGGTCGTCCTCGGCCATCCGGCGCTCCAGGGCCTCCAGGAGCCGACCGCCCAGGCCGTGCCGCTGCATCCGGGGGTGGACCACCAGGCGCCCTATCCGGCCGATGCCCTCGGCGTCGACGTGGCCACGGACGGTGCCCACCACCTCGTCGCCCAGGCGGGCGACCAGGGCGTGCTGCTCGGTCAGTTCGGTGCGGAGGCTCTCCAGGCTCTGGGTCAGGGGCTCGATCGCCCAGTCGCCGTACAGCTCCGCCTCGGGCTGGTAGCCCAGGTACTGGAGCTTGAGGATCTGCTCCGCATCTTCGGCCGCAGCGGCCGAGATGATCACGCTCATGCCCATGTGGAGGGGCCTCCCCAGTCGTCGTGCCCGGCGCGCAGAGGGTGGCGCGCTCACGCTCAGTATCCGAGCGTATGCGCCACCGTCAAGAGTGACGTTCGCCAGCGTGCTACCCGGGTGTCAGGTCGCCTCAACCTTCGGAGGGGCAGACGTGGCAAGGGTCACGCCGCGGCGGAGCGGGGGCCGGGCGGGGCGTGCGGGGTGGGCGCCGGGTGTGGGGCGCCCGGGTGAGGCGGTCACGCAGGGCGAGGGGACTGGGAGCGGGGGTGGTCAGGGGTAGCGCTCGGCGTGGAGGAGCAGGCGTAGGCAGGCCAGGCAGCGGGAGCGGGTGGGGCCGATGGAGCCGCGCGGCACGCCGAGGCGCTCGGAGAGCTCGCGATAGGTGGGTGGCGGGTCCTCGGCGAGGGCGGCGATCAGTTGCGGGCAGCGGCCGGGCAGGGCGGCGACGGTCTCGCGGACCACCCGGCGGCGGTGTTCGGCGAGGTAGACGTCCTCGGCGGAGGGGACGGACGGAAGGGGGGTGCGCACACCGTGCATGACGGGCCCGGGCGGAGCCGGTTACGCCCGGACCGGGGCGCGCACGCGGGAGGGGCGCGCCGGTCGGACCGCCGCGCCCCTCCCCCGCCGCGCCAGGGATCAGCCCTGGACCCACTCCTGCTGCCGCGCCAGGTCCGCCTTCACCTCGGCGAGCTGGACCGCGACGGCCGAGGGGGCGGTGCCGCCGCGCCCGTTGCGGGCGGCGATGGCGCCGTGCACGCTCAGCACCGAGCGGACCTCGGGGGTCAGGTGCTCGGAGATCGAGGCGAACTGCTCGTCCGTCAGGTCCGACAGCTCGATGCCCTGGGCCTCGCAGACCTTGACGCAGGCCCCGGCGACCTCGTGCGCGACCCGGAACGGCACGCCCTGCTTGACCAGCCACTCGGCGATGTCGGTGGCGAGCGAGAAGCCGGCCGGGGCCAGCTCCTCCAGCCGCTCCCGGTGCACGGTGAGGGTGGCCATCATCCCGGTGAACGCGGGCAGCAGCACCTCCAGCGTGTCGCAGGAGTCGAAGACCGGCTCCTTGTCCTCCTGGAGGTCCCGGTTGTAGGCGAGCGGCAGCGCCTTGAGGGTGGCCAGCAGGCCGGTCAGGTTGCCGATCAGCCGGCCGGACTTGCCGCGGGCGAGCTCGGCGATGTCCGGGTTCTTCTTCTGCGGCATGATCGAGGAGCCGGTGGAGAAGGCGTCGTGCAGGGTGACGAAGCCGAACTCCTTGGTGTTCCAGATGATCACCTCCTCCGCGATCCGGGAGAGGTTGACGCCGATCATCGCGGTGACGAAGGCGAACTCGGCGACGAAGTCGCGGGAGGCGGTGCCGTCGATGGAGTTGCCGACCGAGCCGCCCTCGAAGCCGAGGTCGACGGCGACGGCCTGCGGGTCGAGGCCGAGCGAGGAGCCGGCCAGCGCGCCGGAGCCGTACGGGGAGACGGCGGTGCGGGCGTCCCACTGGCGCAGCCGCTCGGCGTCCCGGCCGAGGGCCTGCACGTGCGCGAGGACGTGGTGGGCGAAGAGCACCGGCTGGGCGTGCTGGAGGTGGGTGCGGCCCGGCATCGCGGTGTCCGGGTGCGCCTCGGCGAGGCCGACCAGGGCGTGCTGGAGGTCGAGCAGCAGGCCGCCGATGGTCTTGGCGTGGTCCCGCAGGTACATCCGGAACAGGGTGGCGATCTGGTCGTTGCGCGAGCGCCCGGCCCGCAGCTTGCCGCCGAGGTCGGCGCCGAGGCGCTCCAGCAGGCCGCGCTCCAGGGCGGTGTGGACGTCCTCGTCGGCGACCGTGCCGACGAACGCACCGGCCTGGACGTCGGCGAGCAGCTGGTCGAGGCCGGCCAGCATGCCGGCCAGCTCCTCGTCGGAGAGCAGGCCGGCCTTGTGCAGCACCCGGGCGTGGGCCTTGGAGCCGGCGATGTCGTACGGCGCGAGGCGCCAGTCGAAGTGGACCGAGGCGGAGAGCCTGGCCAGCGCCTCGGACGGGCCGTCGGCGAAGCGCGCGCCCCAGAGGCGGACGTCAGTTGCTCCTCGGTCGCCAAAGGGCGCGCCCGGGGGGGACTGCTGGGCGGTCATCGCGGTGGCTCCTCACACTTGTGCAGCGGGTGGCATAAGTATGCATGACCTCGTATGAAACACAAAACCCCGGCTGCGGGGACTTCCGCAGCCGGGGTCGGGGTCGGACGGTGCTACTGGGCCTTGGCCTGGGCGAGTTGCATGAGGTGGTCGGCCAGCGCCTGGCCGCCGGCGGGGTCGCGGCTGATCAGCAGCACGGTGTCGTCACCGGCGATGGTGCCGATGATCTCGAACACCTCGGCCTGGTCGATCGCCGAGGCGAGGAACTGGGCGGCCCCGGGCGGGGTGCGGAGCACGACCAGGTTGCCGGAGGCCGTGGCGGAGACCATCAGCTCGCCGGCCAGCCGGGCCATCCGGCCCTCGCTGGCCGACTCCCCCATCGGTGCGCGCGGCGTGCGGTCGCCGCCCTCGGCCGGGACGGCGTAGATCAGCGCGCCGTCCCGGTTGCGGATCTTGACCGCTCCCAGCTCGTCCAGGTCCCGGGACAGGGTGGCCTGGGTGACCACGAGTCCGTCGTCGGCGAGCAGCTTGGCGAGCTGGCTCTGCGAACGCACGGGCTGGCGGGTGAGCAGGTCCACGATCCGCCGGTGGCGCGCGGTGCGGGTCTGCGGGACCTGCGGCGTCGGGCCGGCGGCGGAGGGGCCGGAGCGGGAATCGGTCATGTGATTATTCTCCCGGACGACGGTCAACTCGCATCGGCCGGGGCACTCTCCCGGACCGTCCGGAGGATGCCCGGCAGCGCGGCGAGGAAGGCGTCCGCGTCCTGCTCGGTGAGCACCAGCGGCGGCGCCAGCCGGACGGCCTCCGGGACGGCGGCGTTGACCAGGAAGCCCGCCCGCTGTGCGGCGGCCTGGATCCGGGCGGAGACCGGCCGGGTGAGCACGATCCCGAGCAGCAGGCCGGCCCCGCGCACGTGCGAGACCAGTGGGTCGCCGATCGCCTCGATGCCGTGCCGCAGCCGCTCGCCGATCTTGCGGGTGTGCTCCAGCAGCCCCTCGGACTCGATGGTGTCCAGCACCGCGAGTCCGGCCGCGGCGGCCACCGGGTTGCCGCCGAAGGTGGTGCCGTGCTGGCCCGGGGTGAGCAGTTCGGCGGCCTCGCCGAAGGCCAGCACCGCGCCCATCGGCAGGCCGCCGCCGAGCGCCTTGGCCAGGGTGACGACGTCCGGCTCGATGCCCTCGAAGGCCTGGTGGGCGAACCAGTACCCGGTGCGGCCGATGCCGGTCTGGATCTCGTCCAGGACCAGCAGGGTGCCGGTGGCCCGGGTGATCTCGCGGGCGGCCTTCAGGTAGCCGTCGGGCAGCGGGATCGCGCCGTTCTCGCCCTGGACCGGCTCGAGGAAGACGGCGGCGGTCTCGGTGGTGACGGCCGCCCGCAGCGCCTCGACGTCGCCGAAGGGCACGTGGGTGACGTCGCCGGGCAGCGGGCGGAACGGGTCCTGCTTGGCGGGCTGGCCGGTGAGCGCGAGGGCGCCCATGGTCCGGCCGTGGAAGCCGCCCTGGAGGGCGACCAGGTGGGTGCGGCCGGTGCGCCGGCTGATCTTGAAGGCGGCCTCGTTGGCCTCGGCGCCGGAGTTGCAGAAGAACACCCGGCCGCCCTCGCGGCCGTCCAGCCGCAGCAGCCGCTCGGCGAGGGCGATGGTCGGCTCGGCCATGAAGAGGTTGGAGACGTGGCCGAGGGTGGCGATCTGCCGGGTGACGGCCGCGACGACCGCCGGGTGGGCGGTGCCGAGGGCGTTGACGGCGATGCCGCCGAGCAGGTCGGTGTACTCCTTGCCGTCGGCGTCCCAGAGCTTGACGCCCTCGCCGCGCACCAGCGGGACGCGGGGGGTGCCGTAGTTGTCGGTGAAGGCGTGCTGCCACCGGTCGGTGAGCTGCTCGTTGTGCGTCATGCCAGTCCCCCGGTCACGGTCGGTTCGTCGTCCGGCACGACCATCGTGCCGATGCCCTCGTCGGTGAAGATCTCCAGCAGCAGGCTGTGCTGCACCCGGCCGTCCAGCACGCGGGCGGTGCCCACGCCGGAGCGGACGGCACGCAGGCAGCCCTCCATCTTGGGGAGCATGCCGCTGGCCAGATTGGGCAGCAGGGCTTCCAGTTCGCCGGCGTTGAGCTGGCTGATCACGTCGTCGGAGTTCGGCCAGTCCTTGTACAGGCCCTCGACGTCGGTCAGCACCGCCAGCATCTCGGCGCCGAGCGCGACCGCCAGGGCGGAGGCCGCGGTGTCGGCGTTGATGTTGTAGACGTGGCCGTCGGCGCCGCGGGCGATCGAGGAGATGACCGGGATCCGGCCGTCGGCGATCAGCGCCTTCACCGCACCGGCCTCGATGTTGACGATGTCGCCGACCAGGCCGATGTCGACCGGCTCGCCGTCGACCACGGCGTAGCGCTTGACGGCCGTCATGGTGTGGGCGTCCTCGCCGGTCATCCCGACGGCGAACGGGCCGTGCTCGTTGAGCAGGCCGACCAGCTCGCGCTGGACCTGGCCGGCCAGCACCATCCGGACCACGTCCATGGTCTCGGGGGTGGTGACGCGCAGGCCGTTGGTGAAGTTGGACTCCAGGCCGAGCTTGTCCAGCTGGGCGCTGATCTGCGGGCCGCCGCCGTGCACCACGACGGGGTGCAGTCCGGCGTAGCGCAGGAAGACGACGTCCTGGGCGAAGGCCGCCTTGAGGTCCTCGTCGACCATGGCGTTGCCACCGAACTTGATCACGATGGTCTTGCCGTGGAAGCGCTCCAGCCAGGGCAGCGCCTCGATCAGCGTCATGGCCTTGGGCAACGCGGTGTTGTTGCGGGCCTGTTCGCCCTTGGGTGCGATCTGCACGGGGATTCCCTCGTCGATGGGGGTCCCCCCGGCCGGAGGCTGGGGGAGGATGTCGCGGATCGGCGGATCAGCCGGTCAACGGGTCAGCGGGTCAGCGGGTCAGCGGGTCAGCGGGTCAGCTGGAGTAGGCGCTGTTCTCGTGGACGTAGTCGGCCGTGAGATCGTTGGTCCACAGCGAGGCGCTCGCCGTACCGGCGTTGAGGTTCGCGGTGATGACGACGTCGCGGGCCTTCATGTCGACCAGCTCGCGGTCCTCGCCCACGCCGCCGTCCTTGCAGACCCAGACGCCGTTGATGGCCACGTCGAGCCGGTCGGGGTCGAAGGCGGCGCTGGTGGTGCCGATGGCGGACAGCACCCGGCCCCAGTTGGGGTCCTCGCCGTGGATGGCGCACTTGAGCAGGTTGTTGCGGCTGATCGTGCGGGCGACCTCGACGGCCTCGTCCTCGGTGGCGGCGCCGGTGACGTCGATCCGGATGTCCTTGCTGGCGCCCTCGGCGTCGCCGATCAGCTGGCGGGCCAGGTCGGCGCTGACGGTGCGGACGGCCTCGGCGAACTCGGCCCGGTCCGGGGTGATGCCGGTGGCGCCGGAGGCGAGCAGCAGCACGGTGTCGTTGGTCGACATGCAGCCGTCGGAGTCGATCCGGTCGAAGGTGGTGCGGGTGGCGCCGCGCAGCGCGGCGTCCAGGGCGGCGCAGTCCAGGTCGGCGTCGGTGGTGAGCACGACCAGCATGGTGGCCAGGCTCGGGGCGAGCATGCCCGCGCCCTTGGCCATGCCGCCGACCGTCCAGCCGGCCGGGCTGGTGAACTGGGCGGTCTTGTGCACGGTGTCGGTGGTCTTGATGGCGATCGCGGCGGCCTCGCCACCGGTCTCGCTGAGCTGCTGGGCGGCCAGGGTGACGCCGGGAAGCAGGATGTCCATCGGCAGCCGGACGCCGATCAGGCCGGTGGAGGCGACGGCGACCTCGCCGGCGTTGAGGTCGAGCTCCGCGGCGACCTTCTCCGCCGTGGCGTGGGTGTCCTGGAAGCCGGCCGGGCCGGTGCAGGCGTTGGCGCCACCGGAGTTGAGCACGACGGCGGAGACCTGACCACCCTTGAGGACCTGCTGGGACCAGAGCACGGGCGCGGCCTTGACCCGGTTGGCGGTGAAGACGCCGGCCGCGGCGAGCGAGGGGCCGTCGTTGACCACCAGGGCGAGGTCCGGGGTGCCGGAGGCCTTGATGCCCGCGGTCACGCCGGCGGCGCGGAAGCCCTTGGCGGCGGTCACGCCGGTGTTCGGGATGGTCACGGTGCGACTCCGTTCAGGGGAAGGCCCAGCTCCTCGGGCAGGCCGAGGGCGATGTTCATGCTCTGCACCGCGCCGCCCGCGGTGCCCTTGACCAGGTTGTCGATCGCGCTGATCGCGATGATCCGCCCGGCGGTGGCGTCCAGGGCGACCTGGATCAGGGCGGTGTTGGCGCCGTAGACGCTGCTGGTCTGCGGCCACTGCCCCTCGGGCAGCAGGCGGACGAAGGGCTCGTCCGCGTACGCCTCGGCGTAGGCCGCACGCAGGCTCTCGGCACTCACGCCCGGCTTCGCCTTGGCGGAGCAGGTGGCGAGGATGCCGCGCGGCATCGGGACGAGGGTGGGGGTGAAGGAGACGGTGACCGGCTCGCCGGCGAGCGGGGTGAGGTTCTGCACCATCTCCGGGGTGTGCCGGTGCACGCCGCCGACGCCGTACGGGCTGACGCTGCCCATGACCTCGCTGCCGAGCAGGTGGGGCTTGGCGGCCTTGCCCGCACCGGACGTGCCGGAGGCGGCGACCACCACGGCCTCCGGCTCGGCGAGCCCGGCCGCGTACGCCGGGAAGAGCGCCAGGGAGACGGCCGTCGGGTAGCAACCGGGCACGGCGATCCGGTTGCTGCCCTTCAACGCAGCGCGGTGGCCGGGGAGTTCGGGCAGGCCGTAGGGCCAGGTGCCGGCGTGGGCGGAGCCGTAGAACTGCTCCCAGTCGGTGGCGGACTTGAGCCGGAAGTCGGCGCCGCAGTCGACCACCAGGACGTTCTGGCCGAGGGCCTCGGCGACGGCGGCGGACTGACCGTGCGGCAGGGCCAGGAACACCACGTCGTGGTCGGCCAGCACCTCGGGGGTGGTGGGCTCGAGGACGCGGTCGGCCAGCGGGAGCAGGTGCGGCTGCAGCTCGCCCAGTCTGCTGCCCGCGTTCGAGCCGCCGGTCAGCGCCCCGATCTCCACCTCGGGGTGGCCGAGCAGCAGGCGCAGCACCTCGCCGCCCGCGTATCCGCTCGCGCCGGCGACGGCGACTCGCAATGCCATGGCGTTCCTCCTTCGTCGTGGCATGAATATACGCGTGGAGGAAAAGTCATGCAAGGCTGGGTAGGCGAACCGCACGGCCGGCCATGCGCTGTCGGCACGGCTTCCGGATCGGGACGGCGCTGCCGAACCGCCGCGCGGGCTACCGCTTGACCGCGCGCAGCACCACGAACTTGGGATTGCCGGCGGCGAGTTGGCAGTTGCCGAACAGCTTGCGCAGCTTGACGTGGTACCCGAGGTGGCGGTTGCCGACCACCCACAGCTCGCCGCCCGGCCGCAGCGCGCGCCGGGCGCCGGTGAACATCCGCCAGGCGGTGGCGTCGGTGGTGGCCTGGTGGGAGTGGAACGGCGGGTTGTTGAGCACCAGGTCCACCGAGCCGGGGGCGAACACCGCCGGGTCGAGCGCGTCGGCGGTGCGGAACTCGGCCGGGGCCTCCGGGCCCAGATTGGTCCGGAAGGTCTCCTCTGCGGAGGCCACCGCCTGGTGGGACTCGTCCACGAACACCAGCTCGGCGCCCGGCCCGGCCAGTGCGGCGGCCGTACCGACCACGCCGTTGCCGCAGCCCAGGTCGACCACCCGGTCGCCGGGGGCGGGGGTGGGCAGGTGGGCCAGGAAGAAGCGGGTGCCGATGTCGAGCCGCTCGGCGCAGAAGGTGCCGGCGTGGTTGACCACCGTACGGCCGGCGGCGGCGCCGATGTCCGGCGGCAGCGCGTAGCGGTGCGGCCACGGGCTGGGGCCGGGGTCGAGCGCCGGATCGGGGGTGCAGAAGATCAGCCGGGCCTTGCGGACGGCCAGCGAGGTGCGGGTCGGGCCGAGGACCTTCTCGAACAGCTGCAGGGTGGAGGTGTGGATCTCGGTCACCATGCCGGTGCCGACCACGACCGTGCCGGGGTGGACCGCCGGGGCGAGCCGGTGCAGCTGGTCCTCCAGCAGGGCCAGGCTCTTGGGGACGCGCACCAGCAGGACGTCGATCCGCTCCGGCGGGGTGTCCCGGGTGGTGAGCAGCCGGGCCTCGTCGACGGCGGCACCGGCCCGGGCGAGGTTCTCCCGGGTGGCCTGCCGGCCGAGGTGGGAGTCGGTGATCTGGACCGGTTCGTACGGCGCCAGTGCGGTGGTCAGCGCGCCCCAGCGGTCGCCGAGGACGGCGATCCGGCGGCCGGCCAGCTCGGTCGCGGCGCCGTCGGCGCTGTCGGCCTCGCCGGCGAGGTGGCGCAGCAGGTACTCGTCGGCGGCGTCCCAGGCCCGCAACCGCTCGCGCGGGTCCGCCGGGAAGCGGGTGAGGTCGAGGGCGCCCCAGGGCGTCGCCAGCGAGGTGACCGGCGGGGACGCGGGGGGCGTGGTCTGCGGATTCATCGTGTTCTCAGGCTATCCGAAGGCCACCGGGGAACGGTTCGGGCAGATACTGGAAGAGCCCGACCGAGAGGGGTGAGGGCGATGGACTGGAAGCTCGAAGTCGTGGTGGTGCCGGTGGCGGACGTGGACCGCGCCAAGCTCTTCTACGAGGAGCAGGCCGGCTTCACGGTGGACCACGACACCCGGCTGCGCGACGGGGTCCGGGTGGTCCAGCTGACTCCCCCGGGTTCGCGCTGCTCGATCGTCGTGGGCAGCGGGCTGATCGACGCGGCGCCGGGCTCGGTGAAGGGGCTCCAGCTGGTGGTGACCGACATAGAGAAGGCGCACGCGGAGCTGGCGGCGCGCGGCGTGGAGGTGAGCCCGGTCCAGCACTTCGTCGCGGGGGCGCGGGTGAACGGACACGGCGAGGCCTGGAACAACTTCGTGTTCTTCAACGACCCGGACGGCAACGGCTGGGCGGTCCAGGAGGTGCCCGACATCCGTGAGGCGCACGAGTTCCAGGAAGCCTCCGCCGCTGCGGTCTGAAACGCGGCTCGGGAACGCAACTCGGGGACGCGACTCGGGACTCGGCTTGGGACTCGGCTTGGGTAGGCTCCGGGGATGGCTGAACACGAGGGAAGCGTGCGGGTGGACGTCTGGATCTGGTCCGTCCGGCTGGCCAAGACGCGCTCGCTGGCGGCGGCCGCCTGCAAGGCCGGGCACGTGCGGGTGAACGGCGAACGGGCCAAGCCGGCGCAGACGCTCAAGCCCGGGGACGAGGTCCGGCTCCGCGGGGAGGGCTACGAGCGGGTGGTCGAGGTGCGGAAACTGATCCGCAAGCGGGTCGGCGCCCCGGTCGCGGCGGAGTGCCTGATCGACAACAGCCCGCCGCGACCGCCGCGCGAGTTCACGGCACCGGCCTTCGAGCGGGACCGCGGCGCGGGGCGCCCGACCAAGCGGGAGCGCCGGGACCTGGACCAGCTGCGCGGACGGTAGTCCTATGCGGCGGTGTCGGTGAGCACCCGGGCCAGGAAGGCGTCGAGGTTGAGCACCGTACGGGCGACCTGGTCCTCCAGCGGCAGCGACTCGTCGGGCCGGGTGACCAGGGTGGACTTCTTCAGCCCGCGGACGTAGAGCGAACAGGCCAGGTCGGCGCAGACGTACGTGCCGACGGTGTTGCCCTCCCGCCCGGCGGCCCCGGCCCGGCGGGCGGCCAGCAGCGCGACGCCCGACCCGGCGTGCGCGGTGATGCACAGCGAGCACACGTTGGTCTTGGTCAGGCTGCGCCGGACCATCGGCGAGCGCAGCGTCACCCCGACCAGCCGGCCCTGGTACGGCGCCACCAAGTACGCCCGGTCGGGCGCGCCTTGGTCCCGCCAGCCGAGGAAGTCCAGACTCTCCCAAGGCAGTTCGGCCAGGCCCCGGGGCAGGTTGAGCCGACGGGCCTCGCCCTTGGAGCAGTTGACGAAGGACGCACGGATCTCTGGGTCGCTGAGGGGTTGCATGGCGCCGAAGCTAACACCGCGCGCCGCGCGCTGTCGCGTCAATTTCTCCCGGTACGCACCGGATGGGCGGCCTGCAGCGCGAGCCGCCGCGGGGCGTCCTCGCCGATCCGGGTGAGCAGGTCGTCCAGGGCGAGGAAGGTTTCCCAGCGTTCCCGGCCGGTGGCCCCGGCGAGCCGGTCGATCACGAGGTCCTCCAGGTCGCGGACGCGCTGGTTCTTCCAGGCCTTGTCGGCCAGGCTGACCAGTAGTTCCTCGGTGGTGATACCGGGCTCGCCCCAGCTCGCGTGGCTGCGGGCGAATCGGGCCAGCGGTTCGGCGACGCCGTGGGTGAGCAGCAGGGCGCGGCCCGCGGGTTCGTGCGCGGAGCCGGGCCCGGAGAGCTCCTCGGGGTGGACCACCTTGCCGATGTCGTGGGTGGCGGCGCCGAACCGGACGGCCTCCCGGTCGAAGGCCAGGCCCTCGGCGGCGCAGAACTCGGCGATCTGCTCGGCGACCTGGTGCACGAGCGCGAGGTGGGCGACCAGCCGGGGCGGGGCCTCGACGGCCCGCAGCAGCTCGGCGGCATCCGGCGGAAGGGGCGGCAGGGGCGGCAGTGCGGTGGTCACGCCGCAGGGTATCCGGGGCGGTGACGGTTTGTCAGTGCCCAGCCGTAGTCTGCGAGGACCGGTTCCCGGCGCCGGAGGGGGGCGCCGGGACCGGCCCCGCGGTCACTTCTTGACGGCGACGCCGGCGTAGGCGGAGACGTCCTGCCAGCCCTCGGGCAGCTCGGCGGTGCGGACGTGTCCCGCGGTGGGGCGCCAGAGCGGCAGCTGGACGAGCCCGGGGCCGACGAACTCGAAGTCGCCGAAGAAGGGTTCGACACCGGACCGGGGCCGCAGCACCAGCGGGGCGCTGGCGCTCTTGTAGATCCGGGCGCCCTCGGCGGCGCTCTCACGGGAGGCGAAGTCGGGGCTGCCGTGGGAGAGGATCAGGGCGCTGCCGGGGGCGAGCGCGTCGCGCAGGGTGCGGACGATCCGCTCGGCGCCCTCCTCGTCGCGGATGAAGTGCAGGACGGCGACGAGCATCAGCGCGACGGGCTGGGAGAGGTCCACGGCGGCGGCCAGCGCCGGGTGGCCGAGGATCGCCTCCGGGTCGCGCAGGTCGGCCTCGATGACCGAGGTGTGCCCGGCCGGGTGGCCGGCCAGCAGGGCGCGGGCGTGGGTGGCGACGATCGGGTCGTTGTCCACGTAGACCACCCGGGCGTCCGGGGCGACCCGCTGGGCGACCTCGCTGGTGGAGCCCACGGCCGGGATCCCGGTACCGATGTCGATGAACTGGCGGATCCCCCGGCCCGCCGCGAACTCGACGGCCCGGCCGAGGAACTGTCGGTTGGTGCGGGCCAGCAGCGGCAGTGCCGGGTAGGCGGCTATCGCGGCCTGGGCGGCCTTGCGGTCCGCCTCGAAGTTGTCCTTGCCGCCCAGGTAGTAGTCGTACATCCGGGCGGTGTGCGGGATGCCGGTGTCGAGCTCGCTCGGCGGCTGCCAGTCGTCGGCTCTGGCCCACTCCCAGCCGGTGCGGGTGTCCTGGTCGATGGCCGCGGTGTCCTCATGCATCCTGTTCCGCCCCCAATGCGCAATGCCGGAATGTGCCTACTGCCCCGTAACAACGCGGTGCGCGGCGATCGTATCCAAGGACACGCCGTGGAAACAGCGGGAGTTCAGGTTTACGCACACACTCGTGAAAAGCGAGTGTGTGCACGTCAAAGCCGTTGCGGACGGCGGTGCGGATCGCCCCGCGGGGCCGTCCTCTCTATGCTGGCTGCCGATGACTGCCGACCGCCGCACCGTACTGCGCACCGCCGCCAAGCTGGCCGCCCTGTCCGCCTCCGGCGGGCTCCTCACGTCCTGCGGCAGCGGCACGCCCCGCCGCGCCGAGCCCGGGGCGGCGCTCGCCGCGCACCCCGGCAGCGTCGACCCCCAGCACACCACCGACCCGGCCTGGACCGGCGGCGAGGGGCCCGACTCCCCCGCCCCGACCACCCCGACGCCCACCGGCACGGCCACCCCGGCCGCTCCCCAGGCGTCCGCCCAGGCCTCCGCCCCGCCGACCCCGCCGGTGCTGGCGCCGCTGGCGGCCGGCACGCCCTACGAGGTGGTGCACGGGCCGCGCACCGCCAAGAACGTGGCGCTGACCTGCCACGGCAGCGGTGACCCGAAGCTCGCCACCGCCCTGCTGGAGGCCGCCGAGCAGCGCGGCGCCAAACTGACCGTGCTGGCGGTCGGCAGCTGGCTGGACCAGCAGCCGCAGATGGTCCAGCGGATCCTGGACGGCGGCCACGAGCTGGGCAACCACACCCAGAACCACCTCAACATCTCCGCGATGACCCCGGACCAGGCCCGCGCCGAGATCGCCCAGTGCGCCGACCGGCTGAAGGCGCTGACCGGCTCGATCGGCCGCTGGTTCCGCCCCTCCGCCGCGCAGTACGCCACCTCGATGGTGGCCGATCAGGCCAAGGCCGTCGGCTACGAGCACGTGCTGTCCTACGACGTCGACCCGCGCGACTACAGCGACCCGACCGCCGCCGAGCTGCAGCGCCGGGTGCTGGGCGCGGTGCGCGGCGGCTCGGTGGTGGCCCTGCACATGGGCCACCAGTGCACCATCGACGCGCTGCCGGCGATCCTGGACGGGCTGGCCAAGGCGGGGCTCAAGCCGGTCACCGCCAGCCAGCTGTGCGCCTGACCCGCCGATCTCAGGCAAATCGGGTCAGGCCATCGGGTCGTCGTCCTTGTACGGGCGCAGCCGCAGCGTCCGGGCGTCCGCCTCCCGGATCTCGTCGGCCCGCTCGACCAGCTCCTCCAGGTCGTCCCGCCCGGCGTGGATGAACCGCCCGTGCAGCGCGTCGAAGCGGCCGCGGGCGGCGTCCACGGTGACCGCGACCATGTACGGGATCGAGCCCCAGTCCTTCATGTCCTTGAACATCGGCATCCCGGCGGTCATGTCGGTGGCCACCGCGCCGGGGCTGATGTCGAGGACCACGACGCCGTGCTGGGCCAGCGAGTCCGCCATGTTGTCGGAGAGCTGGAGCAGCGCGCCCTTGGAGGTCGCGTACGCGGTGTAGTCGCCGTCCGGGCGCAGCGCGAAGCCGGAGTTGAGGTTGATCACCCGGCCGTGGCGGCGGGCGACCATGCCGGGCAGTACGCAGCGCAGCAGGTTGTAGGGGCCGCGCAGGTTGGTCTCGATCACCTGCCACCACTGGTTGGGGTCGGTCTCCCACAGCGGCACCTCGGCGCGGTCGACCTGGCCGGCGTTGTTGACCAGCAGGTCGATCGGGCCGAGGTCGCGCTCGACCAGGCGGACGGCCTCGCGCACCGAGCCGTGGCGGCAGACGTCGGCGGTGACGGCGACGCCCCGGGAGCCGTGCTTGACGCACTCCTTGAGGGTGGCGGTCAGCGTGTCGTGGGTGCGGCCGACCAGGCCGACGGCCATGCCCTCGGCGGCGAGCCCGATGGCGATCTCCCGGCCGATGCCCCGGCCGCCGCCGGTGATCAGGGCGACCTGTCCTGTGAGCGATCCCGTCGACACCGCGTGCTCCCTTCCCGTCCCCGGCCCCCGTCTGCGGCATTCTGTCGGGCGCCGGGCGGTGGCGGCCCCGGGCACACGCGCGGGCGGCGCGGCCTCACCCGTTCGGACGGCCGTCCGGGCCGGCACCGTGCCGGGTGTCGCGGTGGCACCGTGCCGGGTGTCGCGGTGGCACTGCGCCGGGGAGGGGGTGACCTACTCGCCGGTACGGAGTAGTAACGTCGTCGGGGCGGTGACCGGTGCACCCATTCCGGTACACCGACCCGCTGACCAGCAGCTCGCTGGGCCACCACTTCGCTGGGCGACCCCCAGCACCACCGAAGGGCAACTGAGTGAGTGACATCGCGCGCGTCGGAGTAGTCGGCTGCGGCCTGATGGGGTCGGGCATCGCCGAGGTCTTCGCCCGGGCCGGGCTGGACGTCATGGTGTCGGAGGCCAGCGGTGAAGCGCTGGAGTTCGGGCGCACCCGGCTGACGAACTCCCTGGAGACGGCGGTCAAGCGCGGCAAGCTGACCCCGGAGCAGCGGGACGAGGCGATGGCCCGGCTGACCTTCACCGTCGAGCTGTCCGACTTCGCGGACCGCGACCTGGTGGTCGAGGCGGTCGCCGAGCGCGAGGACGTCAAGGTCCGGATCTTCGAGACCCTGGACCGGGTGGTCGAGCGCCGCGACGCGATCCTGGCCTCCAACACCTCGTCCATCCCGATCGTGAAGCTGGCCGCCGCCACCTCCCGCCCGGAGCAGGTGATCGGCCTGCACTTCTTCAACCCGGCGCCGGTGCAGAAGCTGGTCGAGGTCATCCCGACCCTGACCACCTCGGCCGTCACCACCGAGCGGGTCGAGGCCTTCGCCTCCCAGGTGCTCGCCAAGGAGCCGATCCGCGCCCGCGACCGGGCCGGCTTCGTGGTCAACGCGCTGCTGGTGCCGTACCTGCTCTCCGCGGTGCGGATGTTCGAGTCGGGCGTGGCCACCGCCTCCGACATCGACAAGGGCATGGAGGCCGGCTGCGCCCACCCGATGGGCCCGCTGCGGCTGTGCGACCTGATCGGCCTGGACACCATCGTCTCGATCGCCGAGTCGATGTACGACGAGTACAAGGAGCCGCTGTACGCCGCTCCGCCGCTGCTGTCCCGGATGGTCGACGCCGGCCTGCTGGGCCGCAAGTCGGGCCGCGGCTTCTACGACTACACCGCGAGCGCCTGACGCTCGACGGCGAGGGCGCGGCCGCACCTGGTCGGTGCGGCCGCGCCCTCGTCGAGTTCCCGACGGTCCCGGCTACTTGACCCCGGCCTCCGCGCAGGCGTCCTGGTACTGCTGGGTGCAGATGTCGGACGCCTTGTAGAGCCCACCGACGACGACGGTGGCCTCCACCCTCGGCTTGGTCACCACGATCGGGGTGAGCAGCAGCGAGGGGATGCGCAGCCCGCCGCTGTCCGTGGACGAGGTCGCGGTGGTGCTGATGTCCATGCCCTCGGCCAGCTGTACGGCGATGGTGCCCGCCGCGTCCGTCTCGGGCTTGTACGGCTTGTAGATGGTGTAGGCCTGCTCGCCCGTGAGCACCCGGCGGATCGCGTCGATGGAGGCGTCCTGGCCGCCCACCGGCACGTTCTTGATGCCCGCGGCCTTCAGGGCCTCGATGACGGCGGCGGCCATCCCGTCGTTCGCGGCGTAGACGGCCTGGAACCCGTTCTTCCCGAGGCTCTGGATGGCCTCGTTCATCTTCGCCGTGGCCACGTCCGGCTTCCACTCGCCGGACTGCTCGTAGGGGATCTTGACCTTGCCGTCCAGCGCCAGGTGCGCGCCCGCCTTGAACTGCGCCGCGTTGGGGTCGGATTCGGCGCCGTCGATCATCACGACGCTGGCCGCGGAGGCCTTCGGGCCGAGGGCGTCGAGCAGGGACTGCCCCTGGAGTTGGCCGGTCTGCTGGTTGTCGAAGGAGACGTACGCGGCGACCTTGCCCTGGGCCAGCCGGTCGTAGGCGACCACCTTCACGCCCTTGGCGTTGGCGGCGTCCACCCACGGGGCGGTGAGCTTGGCGTCGACCGGGTCGAGCAGGATGACCTTCACGCCCTTGGCGACCATGTCGTCGAACTGCTTCTTCTGGGCGTTCGCGTCACCACCGGCGTTGGCGTAGCTGACCGTGCACTTCGTGCAGAGGCCCGCCACCGTCTTCTCGATCAGTGGTTTGTCGAACGCGTCGTACCGGGTGGAGGACGTGCTCTCCGGCAGCAGCAGACCGATGCCCTCGGTGCCTGCGCCTGCGCCTGCGTCTGCGCCTCCGCCGGCCGCCGGCGCCTGGGTCGCGGCAGTCTGACCGCAGGCCGTGAGGGCGAGTGCGAGCGACACGGCGGCGGTGCCCGTGGCCGCGAGACGCATGGGTCTGATCATGATCGGTGGTGCCTCCTGTACTGCGCCGCAACACTGCGGCAGGGGAGGGAGTCAAACGCCACCGGGCGAATGCGTCAATGCGGGAGAGATCCTTCGTTATCCCCTTGCTCGATTCGTTACGGGATGAACAGGACTTTCACATTCCCTTGGGTATTTCGCGGGGGGGCACCGAATGGGGGCACCGAATGCCGGAGCGGCGGGAGACCGGGCCGAACGGCCTCCCGCCACTGCTCCGACCCGGGCGTCAGCCGTTGATGGCGTAGCTGTCGCCGTAGACCTTCCACTTGAGCGGCGGGTTGAGGTCGAAGTTCCCGGCGTTGAGGAACACCAGCTGCTCGGTGTCGACCCGGCTGGTGTCGGAGTGCGCGGCCTCCTTCTTCATGGCCACCTTGCGGGCGTCCAGGAAGGCCTTGAGGTAGGTGGCCTCGTCGCCGCCCTGGGCGGGCGTCTTCGCCTTCTTCATGGCGGCGACGCGGATGCCGCCGAAGCTGTCGGAGTCGTTGCCCGGGCCGTGCATCACGATGGCGTCGTAGTAGGCGAACTGGCCGAGCGCGCGCAGGCCGTCGGCCTTGGCCTGCCTGACGGCCGGGTTGAAGTACACCCGGTCGCGCTCGTCGTTCTGGGCCTGCTGGAAGGCCGGGTCCTTGGCGGCGGTGGCCCAGTCCTTGGTGAACGGGGTGCCGAGGCCGGCGTGCGAGTCGCTGCCGTTGACCTTCTTCAGCGCGGGCAGGTACTTGGCGAGGACGTTGCCGGGCTTGAGATCGGTGTAGTGCTGGACCAGCTCCAGCATGTCGCCGGTGCCCGAACAGAAACCGATGATGCCGGCGGTGTAGCCGCGGCCGTCGCCGATGTCCTCGATGTACTTGTACTGGCCCTTCCAGTCCAGCGACGAGTTCTCCGCGCTGGACACCAGCTGCATCGCGATGTCCTTCTCGTGCGGGTCGTCGAGGCCGACTCCCCTGAGCTGCACGGAGGTTGCGGCGGCGGGCGCGGCCTGGGCGGCCGAGGTGGCCGCGACGGTGAGCGGCGCGGCCACCAGGGCGGCGGCGAGGGCCATGCGGAGGGCACGGCGGGGCTGAGGACGCATGGATGCTCCGGTTCCTCGTGGGTTAGGAAACCTTCCTAACGAGAAGCAAAAGCCCTACAGTCCCGGCGCCGCAAGGGTTTTGACGTATTCACTTCAAGCCGGATGTGAACGACCCAGGTCAGGCCGCCCGGCGCCGCACCCACCAGACCGCCGCCGCGCACAGCGCCACGGCGAGCAGGGTCGTCCAGCCGAACTCGATCCACTGGAACGGCCAGAACCGGTCGGCCGGTTGGTACACCTCGTGCACGGTGTACCCCCCGTCGCGCACCAGGGACTGGAGGTCTGCGTTGTCACGTCCGAGGTTGTAGAAGTCACCCTCGGAGATCCGGTTACCAGCCGGGTCGGAGAACCAGACGCTCAGCAGCCAGCGGTCGTCCAGCGCCAGGGGCGCCAGGGTGTGCGTCGAATCCTCCACCGGAGCCATGTAGTCCGAGCGCACGGCATACGCGAGGAACGGCAGCGCGACCGAGACCGCCAGGCCGAGCCCCACCGCGATCACCGTGCGGCGCAGCACCGCGCCGGCCAGCGCCGCCGTCCCGAAGGCCACCAGCACCCGGCCGGCCAGCACGGGCGGCATCTGAACGAAGCTCTCCGGGGTGAAGCTTCCGCTCGCCATCGTGGACGGCACGATCCACCAGTGCAGCAGCAGCCCGAACGGCACCGACACGCCGGCCAGCACCGCGCCGCCCACGGCCAGGCCGCCCGCCGTCCAGCGGCTTCGCCCGGCACCCTGGGTCCAGGCGAAGCGGACCGTGCCGTGCTCGAACTCCCGTGCCAGCAACGGGCCGCCGAGGAAGGCGCCGAAGGATCCGCCGAGCACGTAGGACACGGCGGTGAGCATCGGCATGCTGTCGGCGTACTGGTGCAGGAACTGCTTGAACTTGACCCGACAGGCCTCGGTGGCCGGATCGCAGGAGGCCGCGCCCGTCCGCTCCAGGCCGTTGTGCAGGTACCAGCCGTGCAGCAGCAGGGCGAGCGAGATCGCGCCCATCACCGCGAGCAGGGTCAGCAGCGCGGGTCGGTGGCGCAGCCCGGCGGCCCGCAGCACGGCGGAGCGGGGCGGGGCGAGGGTGGTGGAGCTCACGACAGCACCTTCTGGTTCGGACGGACGGCCCCGCGCGGGCCGGGCAGGGCGGAAACGGTCGGCTCACGCAGGTAGGCGAGCACCAACTCCTCCAGGCCGATGCGCTGTTGGCGCCAGCCGTCGGAGACCGGGGCGTCCACCCCGCCGGTGCGGACGAGCAGGTGGGACTGGGTGCCGGCCCGGCGGTCGCGGACCACCGGCAGGCGCTCGGCGACCGCGTCCGCTTCGGCGGTCGGGCCGGTGAGCATCCGGTGGCCGCCCAGCAGGTCGTCCACCTCCCCCGAGACCTGGACCCGGCCGCCGGCCAGCACCACCAGGTAGTCGCAGCTCTGCTCCAGCTCGTTGACGGCGTGCGAGGAGAACACCACCGAGAGGCCGTCCTCGGCCACCGCGGTGAGCAGCACGGACATGAAGTCGTGCCGGGCGAGCGGGTCGAGCGCGGCCAAGGGCTCGTCCAGCAGCAGGAGTTCGGGACGCTTGGCGAGGGCCAGGGCGAGCGAGACCTGGGCCTGCTGGCCGCCGGAGAGCCTGCCGTACTTGCGCTCCAGCGGGATGCCGAGGCCGTCCAGGTGGTCGCGCGCCCGGGCGGCGTCCCAGCGCCGGTTGAGGTGGCGGCCCATCGCGAGCAGGTCGCGCACGCGCAGTGCGGGGTAGAGCGCGGCGTTCTGGGCGACGAAGCCGATCCGGTCCAAGGCCCTGGGCGAGCCGGGGAGTTGGTCGCCGAGCACGGTCATCGCGCCCTCGCTGGGCAGGGTGAGGCCGGCGGCCAGGCTGAGCAGGGTGGTCTTGCCGGCGCCGTTCGGGCCGACCAGGGCCACCACGTGCCCGGCCGGGACGGCGAGGTGGCAGTCCCGCAGCGCCCAGGAGCGGCGGTAGCGCTTGCCGATCCCGCCGCAGTCGATCACGGTGTCCGTCGCCGCCATCATGCCACCACCCCGTCGCGTCCCTCACGCAGGTCGCGCAGCGCGTCCTCGAACACCGCGACCATCCCCCCTTCGTCCAGCCCGGCGGCCCGCGCCGAGCGCATCCAGTCCAGCAAGCCCCGCCGCAGCGCGGCCCGTTCGCGCAGCGGCACCACTCCGGCGGGCAGCCCACGCACGAAGGTGCCCTGGCCGCGCCGGCCGGCCGCCAGGCCGCGGTGCTCCAGTTCCCGGTAGGCCTTGAGCACGGTGTTGGGGTTGATCGCCAGCCCGGCGACCACCTCGCGCACCCGGGGCAACCGGTCCCCCTCGGCCAACCAGCCCATCCGCAACGCCTGTTCGACCTGCTGCACGAGCTGCAGGTAGGTCGGGACGCCGGAGGCCGGGTCCAGGCGGAACTCGATCGGGGAGGGCTGGTCGGCGCCTTTATCTAGTTCCATAGTTAATGAGTTAAGCGGGTATGGTGACGCGCCGTCAAGCCAAGGGAACGCAAAAGGCCCCGCTCGGACCGCGGAAACGGTCCGAGCGGGGCCCTCGACAAGGCCCTGCTGAGGGTCAGGCGCCGCGCAGCACCGCGCCGGTGCGGCTGACCGCCTCGGCGACGGCCGCCTCGCGGGCGGCGGTGGCCTCGTCGGCGGTCAGGGTGCGGTCGGCCGCGCGGAAGCGCAGCGCGTAGGCCAGCGACTTCTTGCCCTCGCCGACCTGCTCGCCGGTGAACACGTCGAACAGCCGGATGGCCTCCAGCAGTTCGCCCGCGCCCGAGCGCAGCGCGGCCTCGACCTCGGCGGCCGGGACGGCGGTGTCCACGATCAGCGCGACGTCCTGGGTGGCCACCGGGAAGCCGGAGACCGCCGGGCCGCTGACCTTCTCCGGGCCGTCCGCCGTCAGCAGGTCGATGTCGACCTCCATCGCGGCCGAACGGGCCGGCAGCCCGAGCGCCTTGACCACGCGCGGGTGCAGCTCACCGGCGTGGCCGACCACCCGGTCGGTGCCGGCCACGACCAGCTCGGCGCAGCGGCCCGGGTGCCAGGGCGCCCGCTGGCCCTGGCGGACGGTCAGCTCGACGCCGGCCGCCCGGGCCACCGTACGGGCCGCCTCGACGGCGTCCGCCCAGGAGGCCTGCTCGCCCTTGCCCCACCAGCCGGAGGGCAGCCGCTCGCCCGCGAGGGCGACGGCGACCCGGCGCGGCTGGTCCGGCAGCGCGGCGTCCAGCGCGGCCAGCTCCGCGTCGCTCGGCCGGTGGTCGACGGCCGGGCGCGGGGCCACGGTCAGCTCGTCCTTGGGCAGGAACACGGTGCCGGTCTCGTAGATCGCCAGGTCGGTGTTGCCCCGGCCGATGTTGCGGCGCAGCGCGCCGAGCAGGCCCGGCAGCAGCGTGGTGCGCAGCGACGGTTCCTCGTCGTTGAGCGGGTTGACCAGCTTGACCGTACGGCGGCGGCGGTCGTCCGGCTCCAGGCCGAGCGCCTCGAAGGCGGCCTCACCGAGGAACGGGTAGTTGTTGACCTCGACGTAGCCGGCCCCGGCCAGCGCCACGCCGATCCGGCGGTGGATGCGCTGGGCCTCGGTCAGGCCCTTGCCCGGCGGCACGTTGGGCATCCGGGCGGGGACGTTGTCGTAGCCCTCCAGCCGGATGACCTCCTCGGCGAGGTCGTACGGGTCGGTCAGGTCGGGGCGCCAGGTCGGGGGGGTGACCTCCAGGGTGTCGGCGCCCGCGACCGAGCAGCCGATCTCCTGCAGGCGCCGGGTGACGGTCTCGCGGCCGTACTCGGTGCCGGCGACCCGGTCGGGCAGGTCGGCGGGGATCAGGATGGTGCGCACCGGGTGCGGGCCGGCGATGTCGGTGACCCCGGCCTCGGCGGTGCCGCCGGCGATCAGCACCAGCAGGTCGACGGCGCGCTGCGCGGCGGCGCGGGCGGCCTCCGGGTCGACGCCGCGCTCGAAGCGCTTGGACGCCTCGGAGGGCAGCTTGTGCCGCTTGGCGGCACGGGCGATGACGACCGGGGCGAAGTGCGCCGCCTCGATGATCACCTCGGTGGTGCCCGGACCGGCGGTCGGGTCGAGGATCTCGGTGGAGGCGCCGCCCATCACGCCGGCCAGGCCGATCGGGCCGCTGTTGTCACAGATCAGCAGGTCCTCGACGGACAGCTTGCGCTGCACGCCGTCCAGGGTGGTGAGGGTCTCGCCCGGCTCCGCCCGGCGAACCGTGATCGGGCCGTCCACCCGCTGCTTGTCGTACGCGTGCAGCGGCTGGCCGACCTCGAGCATCACGTAGTTGGTGATGTCGACGGTCAGCGAGATCGGGCGGATGCCCGCCTTCTGCAGCCGGCGCTGCAGCCAGATCGGGGACTTGGCGTTCGGGTCGACGCCGACGACCGTGCGGGCCACGAAGCGGTCGCAGCCGGCCGGGTCGTCGACCTTGACCAGGTAGCCGAAGGAGTTGGCCGGCGGCACGTCGAGCAGCGCCGGGTCGGCCAGCGGCAGCCCGTACGCGGCAGCGGCCTCACGGGCCACGCCGCGCATGGACAGGCAGTAGCCGCGGTCCGGGGTGACGGCGATGTCGAGCACCTCGTCGACCAGCTGGAGCAGCTCGATGGCGTCGGTGCCGGGCTCGTACTCCGGCGGGAGCACGATGATGCCGTTGCCCCCGAAAGAATCGGACACAGTGTCGCCCATGCCCAGCTCGCGGGCGGAGCAGATCATGCCGGCCGAGGTGTGGCCGTAGGTCTGGCGGGCCGAGATCGGGAACGGGCCGGGCAGGACGGCGCCCGGGAGCACGACCACGACCTTGTCGCCGACGGCGAAGTTGGTCGCGCCGCAGACGATCTCCTGCGGCGCGCCGGTGCCGTTGGCGTCGCCGACGTTGACGAAGCAGTGCCGGATCGGCTTCTTGAAGCCGGACAGCTCCTCGATGGAGAGCACCTCGCCGACCACCAGCGGGCCCTTGAGGTCGGCGCCGAGCTGCTCGACGGTCTCGACCTCCAGGCCGGCCCGGACCAGGCGCTCGGCCACGTCACGGCCGGTCTCGCCGGCCGGCAGATCGACGTACTCGCGCAGCCAGGAAAGCGGGACGCGCATCAGATCTCCATCCCGAACGGGAGGGTGAAACGCACGTCACCCTCGACCATGTCGCGCATGTCGGCGACGTTGTGACGATTCATCAGGATCCGCTCCAGGCCCAGGCCGAAGGCGAACCCGCTGTAGCGGTTCGGGTCCACGCCGCAGGCGACCAGCACCCGGGGGTTGACCACGCCGCAGCCGCCGAGCTCGATCCAGCCCTCGGAGGAGCAGGTGCGGCACGGGCGGTCCGGGTTGCCGACGCTCTCGCCGCGGCACACGAAGCACTGCAGGTCGATCTCGGCGCTCGGCTCGGTGAACGGGAAGTACGAGGGGCGCCAGCGCAGCTCCAGGCCGCCGCCGATCAGCTTCTCGACCAGCACCTCGATGGTGCCCTTGAGGTCGGCGAAGGTGATGCCCTCGTCGACGGCGAGGCCCTCGACCTGGCGGAACACCGGGGTGTGGGTGGCGTCCAGCTCGTCGGTCCGGTAGACCCGGCCCGGGCAGACCACGTAGATGGGGGGCTCGCGGTCGAGCATGGTGCGGGCCTGGACCGGGGAGGTCTGGGTGCGCAGCACCACGCCGGAGTCGGCGGAGCCGTCCGGGGCCTGGACGAAGAAGGTGTCCTGCATCGAGCGGGCCGGGTGGTCCGGGCCCAGGTTGAGGGCGTCGAAGTTCAGCCACTCGGCCTCGACCTCGGGGCCCTCGGCGACCTGGTAGCCCATCGCGACGAAGGTGTCCTCGATGCGCTCGGCCAGCGTGGTCAGCGGGTGCCGGGCGCCGCGCGGCGCGCGGTCGTACGGCAGCGTGACGTCCACCGCCTCCTCGACCAGCACGCGGGCGTCCCGCTCCGCCTCCAGCTCGCCCTGCCGCTTGGCGAGCGCCTGGTTGACGGCGCCGCGGGCCTGGCCGATCAGCTTGCCCGCGGCGGCCTTGGCGTGCGGCGGGAGGGCGCCGATCTCGCGGTTGGCGAGCGAGAGCGCGGAGCGGTCGCCGGTGTGGGCGACCTTGGCCTGCTTCAGCTCGTCGAGCGTGGTGGCGGCGGCGAAGGCGGCGACGGCTTCGTCCCGCGCCTGCTCCACCACCTCGGGCTTGAGGGCCTCGACCTCGACCGGGTCGTACGACTTGTTGGGTGCCGACATCTCTATCTTTCCCGTGCTCCTGCTCGTCCGTGCTCAGGTGTGTGGGCTCGCCTTCGCGTCACGCCCGGCGGGGCCGGGGCACGGGCAGCCCGTCTCCGTACTGACGGGGAGGGGCGTCCGCGGCACAGCCGCGCAGGGCGTTGCGCAACGCCAAAGGTCGAGTGTAGTCGCAGCGCGTAGCGCGGCTGCCGTCAAGCCCGTCCGGACCCCGACCACAACATGCTCTGCTGGTCGTTCATGCTCTTTCAGAGCATGAAGTCGGGCACTCCGGCGGGCAGGACGAATCGGAACCGGGCCCCACCGCCGGGCGCGCGGTCCACTCGGATCGAGCCGCCGTGGGCCTCCACGATGCCCTTGACGATGTAGAGCCCGAGGCCGGTGCCACCGCGCTTGGAGCCCCGCCAGAAGCGGGTGAAGACGCGCGGCATCGATTCCTCGGGGATGCCGCTGCCTTCGTCGCTCACGGTGACCGCTGTGCCTTCCACGATGCGGGGCGGGGTGC
This sequence comes from Kitasatospora sp. NPDC001683, assembly GCF_053596495.1. Lineage (NCBI taxonomy): Bacteria > Bacillati > Actinomycetota > Actinomycetes > Kitasatosporales > Streptomycetaceae > Kitasatospora > Kitasatospora sp. NPDC001683. Next base: position 90,226 of record NZ_JBSFGK010000012.1, on the reverse strand, counting down.
CGGAGCGCTCCCAGACGGGCGCCTCGACGACCTCCTTGGCCGGTGCCACCTCGATGGTGACAGTTCCCTCGCCGTGCCGCACCGCGTTTTCCAGCAGGTTGGCCAGCACCTGGTCGACCTTGTCCGGATCCGCCCACAGCACGGTCAGCGGCTCGGTGATCCGGATGTCGAAGCGCTCCTCGGGGATGCCGGTGGCGACCTTGCGCTCGACGTGCCGGCGCACCGCGGCCGCCAGGTCGACCACCTGCTTGCGCAGCTCCAGCCGCCCGGCGTCGATCCGGGAGATGTCCAGCAGCTCGGCGATCAGCCGGGTGACCCGGTCGGCGTCGGCGTCCACCGTCTCCAGCATCAGCCGCTTCTGCCCGTCGGTGAACCGCTCCCACTTGGCCAGCAGCGTCGCCGTGAAGCCCTTGACGCTGGTCAGCGGGGAGCGCAGCTCGTGCGCGACGGTGGCGATCAGCTCCGCGTGGCTGCGCTCGGTGCGGCGCCGGGCCTCGGTACCGCGCAGCGCGATCACCAGGCGCTCCAGCGGCCCCTGCGGCACCGCCCGGACGTACCGGGCGGAGACCAGCACCTCACGGCCGCCGGGCAGCAGCAGGTTGCGCTCGGGCTGGCGGGTGCGGATCGCCAGGCCGCCGTACGGATTGGTCAGCTGCCACCAGCGGCGGCCGTCCAGGTCCTCCAGCGGCAGGGCGTCCTCCAGGTCGCTGCCCAGCGCGGCCTCCGGGAGCACGCCGGTGAGCCGGGCCGCGGCCCGGTTGAAGCAGACCACCCGGCCCGTCGCGTCGGCGACCACCAGGCCGTCCGGCAGGTCGTCCGGGTCGAGTTCGGGTCCGCTGCCGACCATGGGTTGCCTCCCCGATTACCCACCGTGCCGTTCCCCCCACCGAGGCAGACCCTAGCGCCTCGCAGGCCCCGGCAGTAGGGCTTGCAGCGTGGTGATCCGAGCACGCCGGGCGCGCCCCCACAGCGTGTCAGCCGTCTGGCGGAACGTGTCAGCCGTTCGAGCGGCAGCCACCGGGCGAACGCTGCGCCCGGGCCGAGGCGTACAGGCAGACCGCCGCCGCGGTGGCCAGGTTGAGGCTCTCCGCGTGCCCGTGGATCGGGACGCGCACGACCTCGTCGGTGAGCGCGCGGGTCTCCTCCGGAAGCCCCCACGCCTCGTTGCCGAACACCCACGCGCCTGGCGCGCCCAGGGTGCCCTCGTCCAGTTCCTGGTCCAGGTCGCGCTCCCCCGCGCCGTCCGCGGCCAGCACCCGGACACCGGCCGCGCGCAGCTGCCCGACCGCCTCCTCGACCGGCACCCCGACCGCGACCGGCAGGTGGAACAGGCTGCCGACGGAGGCCCGGACGGCCTTGGGGTTGTACAGGTCCACCGAGGCGTCGGTGAGCACCACGGCGTCCGCGCCGGCCGCGTCGGCGGTGCGCAGCACGGTGCCGGCGTTGCCGGGGTCGCGCACGTGGGCGAGGATCGCCACCAGCTTCGGCCGGGCCGCGAGCACCTCGGCGAACGGGGTGTCGATGAAGCGGCAGAGCGCCACGATGCCCTGGGGGGTCACCGTGTCGCAGATGTCGGCGATCACCTCGTCGGTGGCGGTCAGCACCGGCAGCCCCTCGGCCAGCGCGGCCTCGACGATGTCCGCGTGCCGCTCGGCGGCCTCCAGGCCCACGTACACCTCGACCACGGCGTGCTCGGCCGTCCCCGGCAGCTTGCCGAAGGCGACGGCCTCCCGGACGGCCTGCGGGCCCTCGGCCAGGAAGCGGCGCTCCTTGGTGCGCTGGTTCCGCTTGGCGAGCCGGCGGGCGGCGACGACGCGCGGCGAGCGCAGGGAGGTGAGCAGGGGGGTCTCGGTGCTCGGCATGGTCTCGTTCTCTGGAGGCGCTGACTTCTGGAGGTGCTGAGGGGGTGGAACGCAGAACCGGACCCGCAGGAGAGCCTGCGGGTCCGGTCAGAGCTCAACCGATCTCGGAAGATCAGGCGGCGTCGGCGGCAGCCTTCGGGGCGTTCACGTCGGCCGGCAGCGCCTTCTGGGCGACCTCGACCAGGGAGGCGAACGCACCCGGGTCGTTGACGGCCAGGTCGGCCAGCATCTTGCGGTCGATCTCGACGCTGGCGGCCTTCAGGCCCTGCACGAAGCGGTTGTAGGTGATGCCGTTGGCACGGGCCGCAGCGTTGATGCGCTGGATCCACAGCTGACGGAAGTCGCCCTTGCGCTTCTTGCGGTCGTTGAAGTTGTAGACCAGCGAGTGGGTGACCTGCTCCTTGGCCTTGCGGTACAGGCGCGAACGCTGGCCACGGTAGCCGCTGGCGCGCTCCAGGATGACCCGGCGCTTCTTGTGGGCGTTGACTGCCCGCTTGACGCGTGCCACTTGATTACTCCTTGGGTTGGACCACGGACTGCTTCACGTGGTCCGTCATTCGAATGGGTCGGGAAGGATCAGCTGCCCCGCACGCGGCTCGCGCCGGGCGGGAGGGCGATCACTTGCCGAGAAGCTTCTTGATCTTCTTGGCGTCAGCGGGGGCCATCTCGACCGTCCCGGCCAGCTTGCGGGTCAGCGTCGAGGGCTTGTGCTCCAGGAGGTGGCGGCGGCCGGCGCGCTCGCGCACCACCTTGCCGGAGCCAGTGATCTTGAAGCGCTTGCTGGCGCCACTGTGCGTCTTCTGCTTCGGCATTTCGCCGTTTCTCCTCGTCAGTCCCGTCCGCGCCCGCGCGACCTGCGCCGCGCGGGCGTGAACTGGATGGATCTGTGGTGACCGGGCGGGACGCCCCGTCACCCTGGGGGCCGACCCCGGACCGCCGTGAGCCTCGCGGCTCAGGCGCCCTGGGGAGCGGCCGGCTGCTCGACCGGGGCGTCCTGCTCCTCGACCGGGGCGTCCTGCGCCTCGGTCTCGGCGCCCTCGGCCGCCAGGTCCTCGGCCGCCGCGTCGTCGTCCGCGGCGGCGGCGTCGGAACCGGTGGTCCGGCCCAGCCGCTCGGCCTTGCGGGCGTCCGCGAGGGCGCGGGCCTCGGCCATCGCCTCGGTCTTCTTCTTGTGCGGGCCAAGAACCATGATCATGTTCCGGCCGTCCTGCTTCGGCGAGGACTCGACGAAGCCCAGCTCCTGGACGTCGTCGGCGAGCCGCTGCAGCAGACGGAAGCCCAGCTCGGGGCGGGACTGCTCACGACCACGGAACATGATCGTGATCTTGACCTTGTCACCCTGCTTGAGGAACCGGACGACGTGACCCTTCTTGGTGTCGTAGTCGTGCGGGTCGATCTTCGGCCGGAGCTTCATCTCCTTGATGACCGTGTGCGCCTGGTTCTTGCGCGCCTCACGGGCCTTCATGGCCGACTCGTACTTGAACTTGCCGTAGTCCATGAGCTTGCACACCGGCGGCCGGGCGGTCGCCGCGACCTCGACCAGGTCGAGGTCGTACTCCTGCGCGAGCTCCAGCGCCTTGGCAAGCGGCACGATGCCGACCTGCTCGCCGCTGGGACCGACGAGTCGCACCTCCGGGACGCGAATCCGGTCGTTGATGCGGGGCTCGGTGCTGATGGGGCCTCCTCGGTTGCACCTTCTGCGATGCGGCCGTCGGACGGCGGTCGCACGTAGTGGACTCGACCACTGGGCGGGGCTTCATTCGTGCTGCGCTGCCCGGTGCTGGTTTTCGACACCTGGTGCACCGCGACACGAAAAAAGCCCCGCTCGGTACAAGCGGGGCTCCACACAACCGGGGGCGGCGTCCGGTGAGGGACGCTGCGGGCGACTCGACGCCGTGGCGCCCGTCGCGGACCGGACCCGTCGACCGCGAGGCCGATCAGGTGGGAGACTTTCGCGGTTGCCCTCTCGGGCCTCCTGTAGTGGAGCCTCCACTTGCTGGCCAGGTGCCCATGCGGGATCCTGGCCGGTCAGTCTCGAAGCTTACAGCGTCACGCCGTCGAACGCTATTCCGCCCCGGCCCGCCGCCTTCCCGGCGCACTGCCCTCCCGGCGCGTCCGGGGCCCCCTTGTACGCTCCACCTGTACCCACACCGCACGACGGAACGAGCCACCCTTGAGCAGCGAGCCCACCCAGAACCCCGGCGCGGACGACGACGCGATCGGCTTCGACGACCTCACCCGCGACATCGCCGAGGTCCCGGCCGTCGAGGTGATCACCACCGTCGCGGTGCACCTGATGAGCGCGGCCGCGGTCAAGTGCGGTCTGGCCGAGGGCGGCGAGAAGGACAAGGACCTGGACGAGGCCCGCAAGCTGATCACCGCGCTCGCCGGGCTGGTCACCGCCGGCGCCCCGGAGATCAGCAACTTCCACGCGGCCCCGCTGCGGGACGGGCTGCGCTCGCTGCAGCTGGCCTTCCGCGAGGCCTCGCTCGTGCCGGACGCGCCGGGCGCGGGGCCGGGCGAGAAGTTCACCGGGCCGGTCTACAGCTGAGCGGTTCTCACGGGACCACCTACGAAGTTTCGTAGGTGGTCCCGTTCGTTCCTACCGCCGGTACAGCGGCTCCCCCGGCAGCTCCGCGCTCGCCGGCAGCACCGCGAGGTCCAGCCCCCGGTCCAGCCGCACCCGCAGCACCGGGTCCCCGGCCACCGCCCGGCCGACCCGCTGCGCGACCGCCTGCAGCCCCGACCGGTCCAGCGCCGGGTCGAACACCACCGCGAGCACCCCGTCCGCGTCCTCCGACGGCGCCAGCAGCCCGCTGAGCACCTGCGGCTCCGCCGCCAGCAGCGCCCGGACCGCCTCCCGCACCTGCGGGTCCCGCACCGGCGGCAGGTACGGACGGTTCTCCGCCAGCGCCCGCAGCCGGGCACCGCTCAGCAGGAAGGGCACCGGCCCCGCCGGGTCGATCAGCAGCGTGTCGGCGCGCTCGGAGAACGCCACCATCGCGGCCTGCGGGGCCGCCGTCGGCGCCGGACGGGCATCGGCGCGCCAGCGGGCGAGCGACTCGAGCGACGTGAAGGCAGGCAGTGCGCGACGCCCGTCCGGGGCCTCCAGCACCGGGACGGCCATGTCGCTGCTCTTGTCGTGCTTGTGCCCGTGCTCGTCCACCTCGACCTCGCCGAGGAGGGCGACGATCGGGACCATCAGCCGGGTCGGGGTCAGCGCCGCCAGCACCTCGGGCTCGGCCGTACGGTCCTGCGACCAACGGGCGAGGGCCGCGGTCAGCGCCGGGTCCGCCGTGCCGTCGTCGTCGGAGAAGCCGGGATTCGGGATGCTCTTGCCGACGAACGCCGGGTTGGAGAAGTCTTTGCGGTCCACCCGGCCGACCCTATGCCACCGCCGGCCACCGCCCGCATTTCCCCGCACGCGACCTCTACCCACGGGTAGCCGCCTGTGGCACCCTGCGCGCATGGTCATCCTCGTTGCACCCACTCCGGTTTCCGACCGGCACCGGTACGACCGGGCCACCGCCCACCTGGACGGGCCGGTGGCCGTGGTGGACCTCGCCGCCTTCGACGCCAACGCCGCCGACCTGGTGCGCCGGGCGGGCGGCAAACCGATCCGGGTGGCCAGCAAGTCGCTGCGCTGCCGGGCCCTGCTGGAACGGGTGCTGGCCGTGGACGGCTTCGCCGGGGTGATGAGCTTCACCCTGGACGAGTCGCTCTGGCTGGCCCGTACCGGAGTGCGCGACGTCCTGCTCGCCTACCCCTCCACCGACCGGACCGGCTACGCCGAACTGACGGCCGACCCGGAGCTGGCCCGCCGGGTCACCGTCGTACTGGACGACCCGGCCCAACTGGACCTGATCGACAAGGCCCGCGCCGGCGACGCCGAGGTGCGGGTCTGCCTGGAGCTGGACACCGCACTGCACCTGCTCGGCGGGCGGGTCCGGGTCGGCGCCCGGCGTTCGCCGCTGCGCACCCCGGAGGAACTCGGCGCCTTCGCCGAACTCGTCCAGCGCCGCCCGGGCTTCCGGGTGGTCGGCCTGATGGCGTACGAGGGGCACGTCGCCGGGGTGGGCGACCGGATCCCGGGGCGGCCGGTGCGCTCGCAGCTGATCCGGCTGATGCAGGCCAGGTCGCGGACCGAGCTGGCCGAGCGGCGCGCGGCGGCGGTCCGGCGGCTGCGACAGGTGGCCGAGCTGGAGTTCGTCAACGGCGGCGGCACCGGCAGCGTGGAGTCCACCGTGGCCGAACGCGCCGTCACCGAGGTCGCCGCCGGCTCCGGGCTCTACGCGCCGCGGCTCTTCGACAACTACCGCTCCTTCCGGGGCCGTCCGGCCGCGCTGTTCGGCCAGCCGGTGGTGCGCCGCCCCGGTGTCGGGGTGGTGACGGTGCTCGGCGGCGGCTACCCGGCCTCCGGCGCGGCCGGGCCGGACCGCTCGCCGGTGCCGTACCTTCCGGTGGGGCTGCAGTACGACCCGATGGAGGGCGCGGGCGAGGTGCAGACCCCGCTGATCGGCCCGGCCGCCGACGACCTGCTGATCGGCGACCGGGTCTGGTTCCGGCACGCCAAGGCGGGCGAGCTGTGCGAGCGCTTCGCGGAGTTGCACCTGATCGAGGGGGACCGGGTCGTCCGGAGCGTGCCGACCTACCGGGGTGAGGGGAAGACGTTCCTCTGACGAGCCGCCGCCCGGTCCCCTACCGTGGTGGCCGCAAGCACAACTGCGAAACGGAGGGGTCGCATGGACGCCGAGCTCGTGCAGGAGATGGTGAAGTCGGGGGCCACCGCGCTGGCCGGCCTGATGGCCAAGGCCGCCTGGGGGCAGGCCAGTTCGCGGATCGCCACGATGTTCGGGCGGGGCGAGCGGGACGAGGAGGCGAGCGCCGAGCTGGAGGCGATCCGGGCCGAGGTGCTGGAGGCCGGTGACGACCGGGAGGTCCTGGCCGACCAGACCGCGGCGCTGCGCAACCGGCTGCGCGCGCTGTTCCGGGAGAACCCGGAGGCCATCACCGAACTCCGGGAGATCATCAAGGAGTTCGACCCCCAGGAGGCCGTACGGATCGGCAAGGTGCACAACGTGATCGAGAACTCGACCATCAACAGCGACATCGTGATCCAGTCCGGCATCACCAACCAGCGCTGACCTTTCCCCAGGCTTAAGCGGGCCCGATGGAACGCCTAACCCGGGCGTCCCGTCGGGCCTTTGCGCTGCTCCGAAGCCTACAGTCGGTCAACAAGCCCGAGTCGCACGGCTATTGCCATCTGGTCCAGACCAATCCTACGCTCTGGCCGGGGGTCCGCGATCCGGGCCGGCGACCCCCGAACGGGCAGGCGTGTCCGCTCCCCCACACCCGCCCGGAACGACGGTCAAGGAGTCCCCACCCCATGTCCATCAAGCGAAGTGCCCTGTCCGTCGGCGTGGTCGGCGCCGCGGTGCTCGCGGTGGCCGCGACCACCGCCGGTACCGCCAGCGCCCACGGCACCATGACCGGCCCGGTCAGCCGGATCGCCGCCTGCTACGCCGAGGGCCCCGAGCACCCGGTGTCCCAGGTCTGCAAGGACCTCGTCGCCGCCGGCGGCACCCAGCCGCTGTACGACTGGAACGAGGTCAACATCGCCAACGCCGACGGCAACCACCAGGCGCTGATCCCGGACGGCCGGCTCTGCTCGGCCAACCGCGACAAGTACGCGGCCCTGGACTGGCCGCGCACCGACTGGCCGGCCACCCCGGTCAGCGCGGGCGCCTTCACCTTCCAGTTCCGCACCACCGCGCCGCACGTCGGCACCCAGACCGTCTACCTCACCAAGCAGGGCTACGACCCCACCCAGCCGCTGAAGTGGTCCGACCTCGACCCGACCCCGGTGGCCCAGGCGCAGGTCGACCGCACCGCCGTCAACGGGTACTACACCTACTCGGGCACCCTGCCGAAGCGCACCGGCCGCCAGTTGCTCTACATGATCTGGCAGCGCAGCGACAGCCCGGAGGCGTTCTACAGCTGCTCCGACGTGGACTTCGGCACCTCCGGCGCCACCACCGCCGTCTCGTCGCTCGCCGCCCCGGCCGCGCCCAGCGACGCCCAGATCGCCGCCGACGCGCCCAGGTCGACGGTCGCCCACCACGGCCACGGCGGGGATCCGAACGCCCCGGCCGGCCAGCCGCTCCCGACCACCACCGCGGCCGTGGCCGGCACCTCCGCCACCGGTCCGCTGCTGCTCGCCGGTGCCGCCGCGCTCGGCGCCGGCTGGGCGGGGATGGTGCTCCGGCGCCGTCGCATCGAGGCTGTTCGACGCGACTCCTGACGCCGGACGACGCGGGGCCGGACCGGCCAACCCCCGTCCGGTCCGGTTCCGTGGCCCCCGACCGTCCGCCGGACTGACGGGCCGACGGGCTCAACGGCGACGACCCACCCGGAGGGATTCCTCCCGGGTGGGCCGTCGCGGTGTGAGGAGCGGGGGGCTCAGGTGGTCTCGGTGCCGGAGCCGTCGGGGCTGCTGCCGGAACCGGAACCGCCGCCGGAGCCCGGCTTGCCGGGGAGGCTCGGGATCTTGCCCTTGAAGTCGGCGATGCCCTTGACGATGGTGTCCATCACCGCGACGTCCGGCGCCTTGTCGGCGATGTCGAAGCCGAAGTGCACCGAGATCAGGTTCTTGCCGTCGGTGGACGGGAAGACCACGGTCTCCACGTAGCCGCTGTTGCCCTTGGCCACGTCCACCTTCCAGCGGACCAGGTAGCCGTCCTGGCCGTTGACCTTCACGGCCTCGGACTTGAGCTCCTGGTGCCCGGTGATGTCGCGGTAGGCGTCCTTGGCGGCGTGGTCGATGTCCGCCTTGGCCGCCGCCTGGGGATCGGTGCCGCCCCCGTCGATCCGGCCGGTGTTCGCCCCGCCGAGCGTGCAGTCGGAGCCGTCCGGGCACTTGTAGTCGCCGATGGTCAGCGCGGCGTAGCCGTCCTTGGTCGTGCCGGCCTGCCAGCCGGAGGGGACGGGCAGGGTGAGCCCGTTCACCAGGTCGATCGCCTTCCCGGCGCCCGGCCTGGCCTTCCCGCTGCCATTCCCGCCGCCCTTGCCGTTCCCCCCGCCCTTGCCGTTTCCGCCGCCGAGGCCCGGGAAGCCGAACAGCCCGTCCCCGCCGTCGTTCGGCGCGGGCTGGGCCCGGGCGGCGCTGTGCTTCGGGCCGCCGTCGTGCTTCCCGTCCATCGCCAGGTAGGTGATCCCCGAGCCGGCGCCGAGGCCCAGCACGGCGGCCACGGCGGTGGCCACCACCAGCTTGGAGGGCTTGCGCCAGGCCTTGCGCGGCGGTTGGGCGGGCGTCGCGCCGTACCCGGCGCCGAACGGCGGCGGCTCCGGGTAGCGGACCGTCGGCCCGCCGTCCAGGACCTCGCCCTCCAGCACCCTGGGCTGCTCCGCCGTCTCCGGCGCCGGGGCCGCGGCGGCCGGGGGCTCCGGCTGCGGGGCGTCCGAGGGTGCGGGCCGGGTCTCGGCCGTCCAGCCCTTGCCGTCCCACCAGCGCTGCGGTCTCGGGTCGCTGGCGGTGTCCTTCGGGTCCGGGTACCACCCGGCGGGAATCTGCTCACTCACAGCAAAGAATGTAAAGGTAGCCGGATAAACGCGAAATCAGCGTAGCCGGGAATTCCGAGGGTTTTCGATGAGATTACGGTGAGAAGCCACTCGATGGCCCAGCCGGGCCCACCGGTGGCACCCGCGGTGCCAACGGCCTACAACGGGGTGACGTACGCCCCGGAGATGCCGCCGTCCACCAGGAACTCGCTCGCGGTGATGAACGAGGAGTCGTCGCTGGCCAGGAAGGCCACCGCGGCGGCGATCTCCTCGGCCCGGGCGAACCGGCCGAGCGGGATGTGCACCAGCCGGCGGGCGGCCCGCTCCGGGTCCTTGGCGAACAGCTCGCGCAGCAGCGGGGTGTCCACCGGCCCGGGCGACAGCGCGTTCACCCGGATCCCCTCCCGGGCGAACTGCACGCCCAGCTCGCGGGACATCGCCAGCACCCCGCCCTTGGAGGCGGTGTACGAGATCTGCGAGGTGGCCGCGCCCATCCGGGCCACGAAGCTGGCGGTGTTGATGACCGAGCCGCGCCCGTGCCGGCGCATGTACGGCAGCGCGGCCTTGCAGCACAGGTAGACCGAGGTCAGGTTGACCTCCTGGACCTTGCGCCAGGCGTCCAGGCCGGTGGTCAGGATCGAGTCGTCCTCCGGCGGCGAGATGCCCGCGTTGTTGAAGGCGACGTCCACGCTGCCGTAGGTCTCGTACGCCTCGTCGAACAGCGCCTCGACCATGTACGGGTCGGTGACGTCGGTGTGCACGAACAGCCCGCCGGTCTCCTTGGCGGCCGCCCGTCCGGTCTCCTCGTCCAGGTCCGCGCAGACCACCTTCGCCCCCTCGGAGGCGAGCCGGCGGGCGGCTGCCAGGCCGATCCCGCTGCCCGCGCCGGTGACCACGGCGGTGCGGCCGACCAGGCGGCGGCAGACGACGTCGTTCTCGCTCATCGGACTGGGGCTCATCGGACTGTCACTCCTCGCTGTGGATCCGGACGTTCTTGGTCTCGGTGAAATGGCGCAGCGCGTCCGGTCCCAGCTCGCGGCCCACCCCCGACTCGCCGAAACCGCCGAAGGGCGTCCAGTGGCGCACCGAGGAGTGCGAGTCGACCGACAGGTTGCAGCTCTCCCGGGCCGGGTTGCGGACGGCACTGCCCGGCGAGTCGGTCATGCCTCACATCCGTTCGAAGGACCGGTAGCGCTCCCAGTCGGTGACGGCCCCGTCGTAGGCGGCCTGTTCGACCCGGGCCATGTTCAGGTAGTGCTCGACCACGTCGTCGCCGAAGGCCGTCCGGGCCAGCTCGCTCTGCCCCCACAACTCGGCCGCCTCGCGCAGGGATCCGGGCACCCGGGGGTACTCCTCCACGGCGTAGGCGTTGCCCAGGCAGGGCGCGGGCAGGTCGAGTTTGCGCTGCAGTCCGTGCAGGCCGGCCGCGATCATCCCGGCCACCGCGAGGTAGGGATTGACGTCGCCGCCGGGCACCCGGTTCTCCATCCGCAGGCCCGGGCCGTGGCCGACCACCCGGTAGGCGCAGGTGCGGTTGTCCCGGCCCCAGGCGACGGCCGTCGGGGCGAAGGAGCCCGGGCGGTAGCGCTTGTAGGAGTTGATGTTCGGCGCGTACAGCAGGCTGAACTCGCGCAGCGCGACGAGCTGTCCGGCCAGGAAGTGCCGCATGGTGTCGGTCATCCGGCCGTCCCGGTCCGCGAAGGCGGGGGCGCCGACGGCGTCGCGCAGCGACAGGTGGATGTGGCAGCTGTTGCCCTCGCGCTCGTCGTACTTGGCCATGAAGGTGAGCGCGCAGCCCTGTTGGGCGGCGATCTCCTTGGCGCCGGTCTTGTAGACGCTGTGCTGGTCGCAGGTGGTGAGGGCGTCGGCGTAGCGGAAGGCGATCTCGTGCTGGCCCAGGTTGCACTCGCCCTTGGCGGACTCGACGGTCAGCCCGGCGCCCGCCATCTCGTTGCGGATCCGGGACAGCAGCGGCTCGACGCGGGCGGTGCCGAGCATCGAGTAGTCCACGTTGTAGAGGTTCGCCGGGGTCAGGCCGCGGTAACCGCCCAGCCAGGCCTGCTCGTAGGTGTCGCGGAAGACCAGGAACTCCAGTTCGGTGCCGATGTCCGCGGCCAGTCCGTACTCGGCGAGCCGGGCGATCTGGCGGCGCAGCAGCTGGCGCGGGGCGGCGTCCACCGGGTGGCCGCCGTGCCGGGCCAGGTCGGCGGTGACCTGGGCGGTGCCGGGCTGCCAGGGGGTCAGCCGCAGGGTGCCGAGGTCGGGGCGCATCGCGAAGTCGCCGTAGCCGGTGGCCCAGGAGGAGAAGGCGTAGCCGTCCACGGTGTTCAGGTCCACGTCCACGGCCAGCAGGTAGTCGCAGGCCTCGGCGCCGTGCTCCGCCACCTCGTCGAGGAAGAAGCGGGCGGCGAATCGTTTGCCCTGCAGGCGGCCCTGCATGTCGGTGAAGGCGAGCGCGACGGTGTGCACCTCGCCCGCGTCCACCAGGGTGCGCAGTTCGTCCAGGGTCAGTGGCGGCCGGGGCCGCGATCCCGTGGCGGCGTTCTCGGGCATGCCGGAACCCTCCTCCTCGATCACTCTTCGAGATCAAGCGGTCACAGCGAACCGTACGGCCTGCGGCTCACGGCGCGGAAGAGGGCGGACGGGTGTGGCGCGCCGACACGCGTGATTGACGAAGTATCAGACGATACGGGTGGAGAATGCCCGCCATGGATCGCAGGCCTTTCATCGGCGTCAGCACCTACCTGGTGGACGCGAGTTGGAGCGACTGGCGGGACCGGCGCGTCGCCCTGGTGCCGGAGCGGTACACCGCGTACGTGCAGGACTCCGGCGGCATCGCCGTTCTGCTTCCGCCCGACGCCCCCGAGCGCGCGCCCGAGGTGCTCGCCCGGCTCGACGCCCTCGTCATCGTCGGCGGGCCGGACATCGACCCGGCCTACTACGGGGAGCCGGCCCACCCGTTGACGGAGGTGGACTCGCCGCAGCGGGACGCCTGGGAGGTCGCCCTGCTGCGCGGCGCCCTGGCGGCGGGCATGCCGGTGCTGGGCATCTGCCGGGGGATGCAGATCCTGAACGTGGTCTGCGGCGGGACGCTGGTGCAGCACCTGCCGGACGTCGTGGACGTCGACGTCCACGGCGGTTCGCCGGGGCGCTACGGCACCCACCTGGTGCGGCCCGTACCGGGGACCCTGGTCGGCGGGCTGCTGCCGGAGAGCGAACTGGAGGTGCCGACCTTCCACCACCAGGCGGTCGGCCGGCTGGGCACGGGGCTGCGGGTGGGCGCCCTCGCCCCGGACGGAACGGTGGAGGCGGTCGAGGGGCCGGGGTTCACGGTGGGGGTGCAGTGGCACCCGGAGCAGGGCGACGACCTGCGGGTGATGCGGGCCCTGGTCCAGGCCGCCACCGCGGCGGCGCTGGACGCGGTGTCGCTGGACGCAGCGTCGCTGGACGCGGTGGCGCTGGGCTGAACGGCAACGACAACGGTCACCAGTACAGCCTTTGGATCTTTGTCGATTCTGCGGTTCACTTCGAGTGCGGGGCGATCGCGCCCGCCGCCTCCCACCCGTGCGTCCAGAGAGGACTTCGATGGCCGGGCACGAGCATTCCCATGACCATGCGCATGACCACCTGACCGCGCCCGGCCGCAGTCACAACCACGACAACGGGCACGGCGGCCACTCGCACGGCGGCCACTCGCACGGCGTCGCCGCCGACGCCGACCGCCGCTGGCTGGTCAGCGCCCTCGCCCTGATCCTCGTCTTCATGGCCGGCGAGGTCGTGGTCGGCTTCGCCGCCCAGTCGCTGGCCCTGATCTCGGACGCGGCGCACATGCTCACCGACGCCGCCTCGATCGTGCTCGCCCTGGTCGCCATGCGGCTCGCCGCCCGCCCGGCCCGAGGCGGCTACACGTACGGGCTCAAGCGTGCCGAGATCCTCTCCGCGCAGGCCAACGGCGTGACGCTGCTGGTGCTGTCCGCCTGGCTCGGCTACGAGGCGATCACCCGGCTGATCGAGCCGCCCGAGGTCACCGGCTCACTGGTGCTGGCCACCGCGCTGATCGGGATCGTGGTCAACCTGGCCGCCACCTGGTGCATGTCGAAGGCCAACCGCAGCTCGCTGAACGTCGAGGGCGCCTTCCAGCACGTGCTCACCGACCTGTACGCCTTCGTCGCCACCGCCGTGGCCGGTGTGATCATGCTGACCACCGGCTTCGTCCGGGCCGACGCCATCGCCTCGCTGATCGTCGTCGCGCTGATGCTCAAGGCGGGCATCGGCCTGGTCCGGGACTCCGGGCGGATCTTCCTGGAGGCCGCCCCCGCCGGGATCGACCCGGACGCGGTGGCCGACCGGCTGGTCACCGAGCCGCTGGTCGAGGAGATCCACGACCTGCACATCTGGGAGATCACCTCCAACCAGCCGGCCCTGTCCGCGCACATCCTGGTCACCCCCGGCGGCGACTGCCACGCCGTCCGGCGCGCACTGCAGCGCCGACTGGCCCAGGAGTACGGCATCACCCACAGCACCCTCCAGGTCGACCACGTCGGCGAGGACGAGGCCGGCGCGCTGCTGCAGATCGCCGCCCCGGGCGATCCGGCCGCCGAACACTGCGCCGACGCCCACGGCCCGGTGCACCGCGCCGGCCCGCACGAGCACTGAGAACCGGGTCTTCGTCAGCGCGGTGCGGCATGATCTGAGACGTGACCGCACCGCGACTGATGCTGCTCGACTCCGCCAGCCTGTACTTCCGCGCCTACTACGGCGTACCGGACACCCTGCGCTCGCCGCAGGGCGAGCCGGTCAACGCCGTCCGCGGCCTGCTGGACTTCATCGCCCGGCTGGTCCACGACCACCGGCCCGATCAGTTGGTGGCCTGCATGGACGCCGACTGGCGCCCCCAGTGGCGGGTGGACCTCGTCCCCTCCTACAAGACCCACCGGGTCGCCGAGGCGGCCGTCGACGGCGAGGAGGCGGTGCCGGACACCCTCGCCCCGCAGGTCCCGGTGATCGAGCAGGTGCTGGACGCCCTCGGCATCGCCCGGGTCGGCTCCCCCGGCTACGAGGCCGACGACGTCATCGGCACCCTCACCGCCCGCGCCAAGGGCCCGGTGCAGATCGTCACCGGCGACCGTGACCTCTTCCAACTGGTCGACGACGCCCGGCAGATCACCGTGCTCTACCCGGTCAAGGGCATGGGCAACCTGCAGACCACCGACGACGCGCTGCTGCTCGAGAAGTACGGCGTGCGCGGCGCCCAGTACGCCGACATGGCCGCCCTGCGCGGCGACCCGTCGGACGGCCTGCCCGGTGTCAAGGGGATCGGCGAGAAGACCGCCGCCCAACTGATCAACGAGTACGGCGACCTCGCGGCCATCCGCGCCGCCGCCCTCGACGTCGCCTCCAAGCTCACCCCCGCCCGCCGCCGCAACATCGTCGAGGGCGCCGCCTACCTCGACGTCGCCCCCACCGTCGTCCGCGTCGCCTCCGACGCCCCCCTCCTCGACTTCGACCCCGCCCTCCCCCGCGAACCCCTCGACCCGATGACCCTCGAACACCTCTCCACCCGCTGGGGCCTCGGCACCTCCCTGGACCGCCTCCTGGAGGCTCTCGCCACGCGCTGAGCATCCCACGCACCCGTTGGGCCCCGCGCCGAAACCGTCTTCCTGGAACACGGCGCCTCCTCGCACGCGGGCAACCAAGGATCCCCACCACCGCCGGCGCCTTCAGATGGTTGTGCGTCGCCGGCCTCGCCCAGCATCCACCGTCGTAAACGGCAAGAGGGGCGTGGTCGGCGGCCTCGCTCGGGTCGAGAGAGGCCGCCGAAAGGCCAAGGTCAAGCCCTCCTCTGCGCAGGAAGTCGGCCGAATCGACTTCCTGCGCAACCCCGCACAACTCCGGTGCCGCTTCGGCGGGAGCCGAAGCGGCGACGGGCGGGCGGTGGGGGGGTGGGCCGGTCAGCCCACCGAGGAGTAGGCGATGATGCCGCGGCGGAGGCCGTCGACGGCCTTGCGGGCGGTCTTGCGGAGGTCGGCGTCCGCGCCGGCGGCGTCCTGGATCTGGCCGAGGACGTCGATGAGTTGCTTGGTCCAGCGGACGAAGTCGCCGGCGGGCATGTCGGCGTCGCGCAGGACCTGGTCGAGGTTGTGGCCGAGGGCCCAGCGGTAGGCGACCCAGGCGAAGCCGAGGTCGGGTTCGCGCTGGCCGACGCCCTCGGCGGTGTTGATCCGGTGCTGCTCCTCCAGGGCGTCCAGGTGGCCCCAGATGCGGACCATCTGACCGAGTGCCTCCTTGGCCGCACCCTCCGGCACCCGGGGGGCGCCGGCATCGTCGGCCTGGCGCGACTCGTAGACCAACGCCGAGGCGCAGGCGGCGAGTTCGGCGGCGGCGAGGCCGCTCCAGACGCCCTCGCGGATGCACTCGGAGGCGAGCAGGTCGAGTTCGCCGTAGAGCCGGCCGAGCCGCTTGCCGTCGTCGGTGACGGTGTCGCCCTGGAGGTAGCCGAGGTCGGTGAGCAGTGCGCAGACCCGGTCGAAGGTGCGGGCGATGGTGTGGGTGCGGGAGCGCATCCGGCGTTCCAGCAGTTCGGTGTCGCGGTGCAGCCGGTGGTAGCGCTCGGCCCAGCGGGCGTGGTCCTCGCGGTCGGAGCAGCCGTGGCACGGGTGTTGGCGCAGTTCGGCGCGCAGCCGGGTGATCTCCGGGTCGTCGGCGGCGGCCGCGCGGCCGCGCCGGAACCGCTCGGGTTCGAGGTGGCCGGCCTTGGTGCGCAGCGCGGACGCGAGGTCACGCCGGGACTGGGGGCTGCGCGGGTTGAAGGACTTGGGGATGCGCAGGCGCTCGATCGCGGCGACCGGGTACGGGAAGTCGATCATGGCGAGCCGCTTGACCTGCCGTTCGGCGGTGAGCACCACCGGGCGCGGGCCGTCCTGGAAGTCGGGGTGGCGCGGGCCGCCCCGACCGGAGCGGTTGACCGGCGGCAGGCCCGGGTCGAGGACCAGGGCGAGGCCGGCGAACTTGCCGGTGGGGACGTGGATGACGTCGCCGGGCTTGAGCTGCTCGATGGACTCGATGGCGGCGGCGCGGCGCTGGCTGGTGCCCTCGCGGGCCAGTTCGTTCTCGCGGTCCTTGAGCCGGCGGCGCAGTTCCATGTACTCGTCGAAGTCGCCGAGGTGGCAGGTCATCGACTCGCGGTAGCCCTCCAGGCCCTCCTCGTTGCGCTGCACCTGGCGGGCGATGCCGACCACCGAGCGGTCGGCCTGGAACTGGGCGAAGGAGGTTTCCAGCAGTTCGCGCGAGCGGTGCCGGCCGAACTGGGAGACCAGGTTGACGGCCATGTTGTACGACGGCCGGAACGAGGACTTGAGCGGATAGGTGCGGGTGCCGGCGAGGCCGGCCAGGGCCTCCGGGTCGAGGCCGCGCTGCCAGAGCACGACGGCGTGGCCCTCGACGTCGATGCCGCGCCGCCCGGCCCGGCCGGTGAGCTGGGTGTACTCGCCGGGGGTGATGTCGGCGTGGGTCTCGCCGTTCCACTTGACCAGCTTCTCCATGACCACCGAGCGGGCCGGCATGTTGATGCCGAGGGCCAGGGTCTCGGTCGCGAAGACGGCCTTGACCAGGCCCTTCACGAAGAGCTCCTCGACGACCTCCTTGAACCGGGGCAGCATCCCGGCGTGGTGGGCGGCGATGCCGCGCTCCAGCCCGTCCAGCCACTCGAAGTAGCCGAGGACGTGCAGGTCCTCGTCCGGAATGTCGGCGCAGCGGTCCTGGACGATGGCGCGGACCTGGGCGCGCTCGGCCTCCTTGTTGAGCCGCAGGCCGGAGCTGAGGCACTGCTGGACGGCGGCCTCGCAGCCGGCCCGGCTGAAGATGAAGGTGATGGCGGGCAGCAGGCCCTCGGCGTCGAGCCGGTCGATGACGTCCACCCGGCCCGGCGTCCAGACCCGGCCGGGACGGCCGTTGGGCATGGAGCGGCCCCGACCGCGGCCGAAGCGGTCGCGCGGGTTGCGGTCGAGCTCGGAGCGGGCGAGCCGGACCAGCTCGGGGTTGACGGCCTTGCCGGGGTTCTTGAGGTTGTTCTTGGGGCGGCCGTCCCGGTCGGGGTTGGCGAACAGGTCGTACATCCGGTTGCCGGCCATCACGTGCTGCCACAGCGGCACCGGACGGGTCTCGGAGACGATCACCTTGGTGCCGCCGCGGACGGTGTCCAGCCAGTCGCCGAACTCCTCGGCGTTGGAGACGGTCGCGGAGAGCGAGACGAGGGTGACCGACTCGGGGAGGTGGATGATGACCTCCTCCCAGACGGCGCCGCGGAAGCGGTCGGCGAGGTAGTGCACCTCGTCCATCACGACGTAGCCGAGGCCGTCGAGGGTGCTGGAGCCCGCGTAGAGCATGTTGCGCAGCACCTCGGTGGTCATCACCACCACGGGTGCGTCGCCGTTGACGGTGTTGTCGCCGGTGAGCAGGCCGACCTTGGCGGCGCCGTAGCGCTTGACCAGGTCGCCGTACTTCTGGTTGGACAGCGCCTTGATCGGCGTGGTGTAGAAGCACTTGCGGCCCGCGGCGAGGGCCAGGTGCACGGCGAACTCGCCGACGATGGTCTTCCCGGAACCGGTGGGGGCGGCGACCAGCACGCCCGATCCGGCCTCCAGCGTCTCGCAGGCCTCCAGCTGGAAGTCGTCCAGCGGGAAGTCGTACAACTGCTGGAAGCCGTACAGGGCGGTGGCCTGCTCCTTGGCCCGGCGACGGCTGGCCGCGTACGCCTCGGCGGGGCTGAGCTCCTGGTCTTCCTGGGGCTCTGGATCGGGGGTGTTCATCGCCGTCCGGGTGTGGTTGGTGTGATCTCGCATCTCAGCGAGAGGTTACCCGGGTGGAGTGACATCGATAGCACCGTTTTCCGCGCGAGGAGATCACTCCTCTCCCAGATCCATAGTTGCAAATGTCTTCAAATGATCAGGACCGAGCCAGATCCGAACGTCTCCGGTCATCCGCGGTGGAGCGCGGAGGTTGCTCCCTACCTTCGGATGCCACGGCACCCGATCTTCGAGTGCCACGGCACCCGCGGGTGCCCCGGTCACCACTCACGGGAGGACAGCCACGATGGCGAACCTGGAGATGTCCCTCAAGGAAGCCATGGCGATCGACGGCGCGATCGGCGTCGCCCTGGTCGACTACGGCAGCGGGATGGCCCTCGGCAGCCTCGGCGACGGCGGCGAGATGGACCTCAACGTCGCCGCCGCCGGCAACACCGACGTGGTCCGCGCCAAGATGCGGGCGATGGAGATGCTCAACCTGCACGACAACGAGATCGAGGACATCCTGATCAGCCTGACCAACCAGTACCACATGGTCCGGCCGATCACGACGCCCAGCGGGCGCGGCCTGTTCCTGTTCCTGGCCCTCAACCGCAGCCGCTCCAACCTCGCGATGGCCCGCCACCAGCTGAAGCGGATCGAACTCGCGCTGGAGATCTGAGCCCGCCGACACCAGGGAAGGGGGGCCTCGTGACGGTGGCGCTGTACCAGGCCAAGGCCGAGTTCTTCCGGATGCTCGGCCATCCCGTCCGGATCCGGGTGCTGGAGCTGCTCCAGGCCGGACCGAAGCCCGTCCGCTGTCTGCTCACCGAGCTGGAGGTCGAGCCCTCCAGCCTGTCCCAGCAGCTCGCGGTGCTGCGCCGGTCCGGCATCGTCACCGCCACCCGGGAGGGCAGCACGGTGGTCTACGCGCTGGCCGGCGGCGACGTCACCGACCTGCTGCGGGCAGCCCGGCGGATCCTCACCGAGCTGCTCGCCGACCGGGACGTCCTGCTCGCGGAGCTGCGGGCGGCCGGCGACTGACCCTTCAGTCCTTGAGGAACTCCGCGAGCCCGTCCGCGAGCCGCTCGTACTCCGCCGCCCGGTTGTACAGCTGGGCGCTGACCCGCAGCACCCCGCCGCCGGCCCACGGCCGGACCGCCACCCGGACGCCGAGCCGCTGCCACAGCCCGGCCATCAGCCCCCGGGCGGCCTGCTCGGTGTCGAACCGGCCCCGCGGCAGCCGTACGGCGCGCATCCACACCCCGGGCGTCGCGGGCAGCGCCCGCAGGCCGGCCCGCTCGACCAGCACCCGCTGGCCGTACGCGGCGAGCGCGGTGTTGTGCGTGGCGACCGCCTCCCGGCCCAGCTCGCGCAGCAGCTGGAAGCCGGCCGGGGCGGCCAGCCAGGAGGTGTAGTCGCAGGTGCCGCGCCACTCGACGCTGGCCGGGAAGCCCCGGTGGTGCTCCCAGGACAGCGCGAGCGGGCGCACCCGGGCGGTCCACTCGGGCCGCACGGACAGGACGCCGGTGGCGCGCGGGGCGAAAGCCCACTTGTGGAGGTTGCCGAACCAGAAGTCGGCGTTCGGGTCGACCGGCTCGGGCAGCATGCCGGGCGCGTGGGCGCCGTCCACCAGGGTGGTCACCCCGCGCTCGCGCAGCTCGGCGACCAGGGCCGGGGACGCCACCGTACGGGCGGTGGGCGAGGTGATCCGGTCCAGGATCGCGACGGCGGTGCGCCCGTCGACGGCTGCGAGCACCGCCTCCCGGACGGCCCGCTCGTCCGGGGCGACCAGGGGCAGCTCGGCCACCACCAGTTCGGCGCCGGTCTCGGCGGCCTTGCGGGCGGCGGCCTGGGTGACCGCGCCGTAGCCGTGGTCGGTGACCAGGATCCGGTCGCCGGGGGCGAAGGGGATGCTGTCCAGGGCGATCGCGGCCGCCTCGGTGACGTTGGCGACCAGCGCCAGCCGGTCCGGGTCGGTGGCCAGCTCGGCCGCGATCCGCACCCGGGCTCCGGCGATCCGGTCCGGCAGATCGGCGAAGAAGCCGTCCGGGTCCAGCTCGTGCTCGGTGCGCAGCGCCTCCTGCGCGCGCTGGACCGGGAGCGGCACGGCGCCGAAGGAGCCGTGGTTCAGGTGCGCGGTGTGCGGCGCGACGCTGAACAGGCCCTCGGCGGCGGGCAGCGGGGCCGGCGGCTCGACGGTGCTCAGGTCCTCCGCGGTGCCCGGGTCCTCCGTCATGGCACTCTCCCCCTCGGTGGTGTGTGACATTTCATGCCACTCTACTGGCTGCCGACCGCGGATCCGTTGAGTCCGCCCGGGCCGCTCTGGGAGACTCCGCACAACCGCCGCCCGGGCCGGGCGGCTCGGCGAGACGGGGAGAGCGCGGGGATGAAGATCGCAATACCGGGCCCGGTCGGACAGCGGCAGTGGACCCCGCTGACGGCGACCAACGCGGGCCTCGCCTTCGGGCTGGAGCTCGGCATGCTGGCGGCGCTCTGCTACTGGGGGTTCAAGACCGGCTCCACCCTGGCGACCCGGCTGCTGCTGGGGATCGGCGCACCGGCCCTGGCGGCCACCGTCTGGGGCCTGTTCCTGGCCGCGGGCGGGCCGAAGTTCCGCCAGCCGCTGGGCGTGGAGATCGCGCTCAAGGTGCTGGTCCTGGAAACGGCGGCGCTGGCGCTGCACGCCTCCGGCCGGAGCACCCTGGCGGTGGTCTTCGCGGTGCTGGCGGTGGTCAGCGTGGCCGTGGAGTACACCACGCGCTGACGGAACGGGAAGGCCCCGGACCTCCCCGACGAAAAGGCGGATCTCCCGCCGCCGGGCCGAGCAACTGCGCGCCCGACGCGACGAGTTGGAGCGGCTGGAGGCCGAACTGACCGGCTGCATCGGCTGCGGCTGCGTGTCGCTGCGCCGCCGCCGGGTGCTCGACCCGGCCGACGGACTCGCCACCGAGGGGCCAGGGCCCCGGCGGCTGCCGCCTCCTGACGAACACCAGGAGGCGTGGAACCCGGTCGGACGCGGCCCTCGTGAGGTTCCCCACCGCGTCCGACCGGGGGCTTGTGGCGGCCCGTCCACCAGGCCCGCCGGAGCGGCCCTCAGGCCCTCAGGCCTCCGGGAAGTGGCAGGCGGCCTGCCGGCCACCCGTGCCGACGGCCTCCAGCAGCGGCCGCTCCGTCCGGCAGCGCTGCTGCGCCTTCGGGCAGCGCGGGTGGAAGCCGCACCCGGTGGGCGGGTCGGCCGGGCTCGGCGGGTCGCCGAGCAGCACGATCCGCTCCCTGGCCCGTTCCGCCGCCGGGTCCGGCAGCGGAACGGCGGACAGCAGCGCCCGGGTGTACGGGTGCGCCGGGTTGCCGTACACCTCGGCCTTGTCACCG
Organism: Kitasatospora sp. NPDC001683; assembly: GCF_053596495.1. Classification (NCBI taxonomy): domain Bacteria; kingdom Bacillati; phylum Actinomycetota; class Actinomycetes; order Kitasatosporales; family Streptomycetaceae; genus Kitasatospora; species Kitasatospora sp. NPDC001683. The sequence continues at coordinate 68,649 of NZ_JBSFGK010000012.1, read as the reverse complement.
ATCTCCACGATCCGGCCCAGGTACATCACCGCGACCCGGTCGCAGACCCGCTTGACCACTGAGAGGTCGTGCGCGATGAACACGTACGCCAGGCCGAGCTCGCGCTGCAACTGCTCCATCAGGTTGACCACTTGGGCCTGGACGGAGACGTCCAGCGCGGACACCGGCTCGTCCGCGATCACCAGCTTGGGCGAGGTGGCCAGCGAGCGGGCGATGCCGATCCGCTGCGCCTGGCCGCCGGAGAACTCGTGCGGGTAGCGGTCGAGGTGCTCGGGGATCAGCCCGACCAGTTCCATCAGTTCGGCCGCCCGGCCGCGTGCCTCCTCGGCGCCCGTGCCCTGGACGAGCAGCGGCTCGGAGATGATCCGGGCCACCGTCTGCCGGGGGTTGAGCGAGGAGTACGGGTCCTGGAAGACCATCTGCAGGTGCCTCCGGTGCGGCCGCAGCCGCGCCTGGGAGAGGCCGCCGATCTCGGTGCCGTCGAAGGTGACGGTGCCCGAGGTCGGGTCGAGCAGCCGGACGATCATCCGCCCGGTGGTGGACTTGCCGCAGCCGGATTCGCCGACCAGGCCCAGGGTCTCGCCCGCGCCGACGTCGAAGCTCACCCCGTCCACGGCCCGGATCGGTGCGCCGGGCCGGCCGGTGCGCCCGCGCCGACCGGCGAAGGTCTTCACCAAGTCCCGCACGGAGAGCAGTGGTTCGGCCATCAGACGATCCCTTCCGGCACCAGCGGCAGGTGGCAGGCGGCGCGGTGGCCGGCGGCGGGCGGGCCGAGCCGGTCGAGCGACGGGCGCTCGGCCAGGCAGCGGGCGTGCTCCTCGGCGGACGCGCCGGTGGTGCGGGCGCAGCGCGGGGCGAAGGAGCAGCCGGGGGCGGAGACGAGCAGCGACGGCGGGCTGCCGGGGATGGCCCGCAGCGGGGCGTCGTCGGTGTCGTCCAGGCGCGGCAGCGAGTCCAGCAGGCCGCGGGTGTAGGGGTGCGCGGGTGCGGCGAACAGCCGTTCCGCCGGGGCCTGTTCGGCCGCCCGGCCGCCGTACATGACCAGTACCTCGTGGGCGACCCGGGCGACCACGCCCAGGTCGTGGGTGATCATCACGACGCCGAGGCCGCGGTCCTGCTGGATCCGGGCGATCAGGTCGAGGATCTGCGCCTGGACGGTGACGTCCAGGGCGGTGGTGGGCTCGTCGGCGATCAGCAGGTCGGGTTCGCAGGCGAGCGCCATGGCGATCATGACGCGCTGGCGCATGCCGCCGGAGAACTGGTGCGGGTACTCGTCGACCCGACGGGCCGGTTCCGGGATGCCCACCTCGGCCAGCATCTCGACCGCCTTGGCGCGCCCGGCCTTCCGGCCCGCCCGGAAGTGCACCCGGTAGTGCTCGGCGATCTGTTCGCCGACGGTGTAGAAGGGGTGCAGGCTGGACAGCGGATCCTGGAAGATCATCGCGATCCGCCGGCCCCGGACGGCGCCCAGCTCCCGCTCCCCCAGTCCGGTCAGTTCCTGCCCGTGGAGCCGGATCGAGCCGCTGACGGCGGCCCCCCGGTGCAGGCCCATGACGGCCAGCGAGGTGACGGACTTCCCGCTGCCGGACTCGCCGACCAGCCCGAGGGTGCGCCCGGCCTCGACGGCGAAGGAGACGCCGTCCACGGCCCGTACGGTGCCGCGCGGGGTGTCGAAGGCGACCTTGAGGTCCTCGACTTCCAGCAGGCTCATGCGCCCGCCCCGCTTCGCTCGGCAGCCGCTTCGCCGAGGACGCACCTCTTGACGGTTCGCTCGCTCCGCTCGCTCACTCAGTACCTCACTCTCGGGTCGACGAACGCGTACAGCAGGTCCACCAGCAGGTTCGCGACGACGATGAAGGTGGCCGCGAGCAGGGTGACCCCGAGGATCACCGGCTGGTCGGAGCGGACCAGCGCGTCGTAGAAGAGCCGTCCGACGCCGGGCAGTCCGAAGATCGACTCGGTGATGACGGCGCCGGCCAGCAGCCCGCCGAGGTCCATCCCGAAGATGGTCAGGATCGGTGTCATCCCGGAGCGCAGCCCGTGTTTGACGGTCACCGTGCGCGGTGGCAGGCCCTTCGCCCGGGCGGTGCGGATGTACGGCTCGGCCATCGCCTCGATCATCGAGTTGCGGCTCTGCCGGGCGTACATGGCGGCGTACAGCAGGGCGAGGGCGATCCAGGGCAGCAGCAGGTTGGAGGCCCAGGCGACCGGGCCGTCGGTGAAGGCGTGGTACGACGGGTAGGGCAGCAGCCCGGCCGTCCTGACCACGCCCCAGATCAGCATGATCGAGGTGAAGTAGACCGGCAGCGAGGCCGCCCCGACCGAGAACACCATCAGGGTCTTGTCGACGGCCCCGCCCTTGCGCAGCGCCGAGGTGACGCCCGCGCCCAGGCCGAGGACCAGCCAGAGCAGGGACGCGCCGAGGGCGAGCGAGACGGAGACCGGCAGGCGGTCGGTGAGCAGCCCCCAGACCGGCAGCGAGTACTCGTAGGAGTAGCCGAGGCAGGGGAAGGCGCAGTGGGTGGCGCCGGGTCCGCTGCCGTAGTCGCGCCCGGCGAAGATGCCGGTCACGTAGGTGCCGAACTGTTCCCAGACCGGCTTGTCCAGGCCCATCGCGGCCTTGACCTCGGCGACCCGCTCGGGGCTGCAGGTCTTGCCGCAGGCGGCCACCGCCGGGTCGGCGGGCAGCAGGTAGAAGATGGTGAAGGTGATCGCGCAGATCGCCAGCAGGATGCCGAGCGCGCCGAGCAGCCGGCGGCCGAGGTAGAGGATCACGACCGGCCTCCCCGGGGGTCGAGGATGTCGCGCAGCGCGTCGCCGAGCAGGGTGAAGGCGAGCACGGCGAGGAACAGGAAGGCCGTCGGGATCAGGAAGTAGGTCGGGTCGGTCTCGTAGAAGCTGATGCTCTCGGCGATCATCTGGCCCCAGGAGGGGGTCGGCGGGCGCACGCCCACGCCGAGGTAGCTGAGCGCGGCCTCGGTGGCGATCATGCCGGGCACCAGCAGCGTGGTGTAGGCGATGACCGGGCCGGAGACGTTCGGCAGGATCTCCCGGGTGAGGATCCGCCAGGGGCGGGCGCCGCCGACCTTGGCGGCCTCGACGTACTCGCGGTGCTTGAGCGAGAGGGTCTGGCCGCGCACCACCCGGGCGATGCCGGGCCAGGTGAACAGCCCGATCACCAGGGTGATCAGCAGGATCCGGTTGACGTCCTTGGCCACCGACATCATCGAGATCATGAAGATCAGCGAGGGGAAGGACATGGTGAGGTCCATCAGCCGGGACAGCACGGTGTCGGTCCGCCCGCCGAAGTAGCCGGCCGCGATCCCGACCAGGGTGCCGGTGACCACCACCACGGCGGTGGCGGTGAAGGCGATCAGCAGCGAGACCTGGCCGCCGTGCAGCACCCGGGCGAACAGGTCGCGCCCGGTGGCGGGTTCGACGCCCAGCCAGTGCCGGGTGCCGATCCCGCCGAAGTCGCCGATCGGCTGGCCGCCCAGGTACGGGTCCACGGCGCGCTTGTCGAACTCCTCGGGGGTCCAGCCGCCGAGCTCGCTCAGCGGCTCGGCCAGGGCGGCGAGCAGGAGCAGCAGGACGACGGTGACCAGGCCGAACCGGGCCGAGCCCTTGGCCCAGAGCTGGTCCCAGACCAGCCGCCAGGGCCCTCTGCCGGAACGTTTCGGCGTGACCGGCCCGGCCGTTTCGGCCTCTTCGGCCGCGCCGGTATCGATGGTGGTACTCATCGGAGGAGCCCTCAGCCCTTGCTCTTGGAGGGGTCCTTGAGGCCGATCGTGGCGAAGTCCCACTGACCGGTCCACACCGGGGAGCCGAACGCCCCGGCCACGTTCGTCCCGGCCAGCAACGGGCGGCGCTGCCAGAGCATCGGCACGGTGGGCGCCTTCTTCATCAGGTCCTCGTTGAGCTGCACCCACGCCTTGTCGGCCTCGGTGACGTCGGACATCGCGTTGATCTGGTCGATCCGGTCCTCGGTGGCCTGGTCGCGGAACTGCTCGACGTTGCCCTGGTTGCCCTTCTCCTTGATGGTGCGGCCGTCGAAGACCATCGGCAGGAAGGTCGCACCGGACGGGTAGTCCGGACACCAGCCGACGATGGCCAGGTCGGGCGCGTTCTTGGTGTCGCCGATGGTGTCGTAGTAGACCGACGGGTCGGCGGTGGTGATGGTGACCTGCATGCCGGCCTTGGCCAGCGACTGCTGCAGCGCCTCGGCCCGGGTCTTGTCGCCGGTGGAGACGGTCAGCGAGAGCTTGAGGTCGGTCTTGCCCGCGTCCTTCAGCAACTGCTTGGCCTTCTCCGGGTCACCGGTGGAGGGGATCTTCAGCGGGTCCAGCTTGGTGCCGCCGGCCAGCGCGGGCGGCAGGTAGGAGGTCGCCACGTCGCCCATCGCCGGGCCGCCGTTCGCCGTCACCTGGGCGTCCCGGTCGACCGCGTACATCAGGGCCTCGCGCACCTTGGGGTCGTCGAAGGGCGCCTTGGAGGTGTTGGGGTACAGCATGTCGGTGCAGCCCTCCTGCTCGGCGATCAGCCGGGACTTCACGTCCGCCTTGGGCAGCACCTTGGAGACGGACTCCGGGCGCAGGTTCATCCACTCGACGGCGGAGGCGTCCGCGCCGTCGCTGGCGATGATCCGGTCGTCCACCTGGCCGCCCTTGAGGCCCTCGGTGACCACGATCCTGTCCGGGTACGCCTTGCGGACCGGGTCGGTGGACTGGTCCCAGTTGGTGTTGCGGACCAGGACCAGCTGCTTGCCGCGGTCGTAGGTCTCGATCTTGTACGGGCCGGAGGAGAACGGCCGCAGGTCGTACTGGGTGCCCTTGTCCTGGGACTGCGGCACCGGGGCGAAGGTCGGCAGGGTCGCGGTGTACGAGAACTCGGCGACCGGGCGCTTGAGGTGGAAGACCACGGTCTTGTCGTCCGGGGTCTCGATGCTCGCCAGGTGCTCGCCGTTCAGCGGGCCCTTGTAGTTCTCGCCGCCGGCCAGGTACTGCTCGGCGTAGTCGGGGCCGCCGGTGAGGTCGGGGGCGAAGGAGCGCTCGACGTTGTACTTGATGTCGGCGGACCTGATCGGCGTGCCGTCCTCGTACTTGACGCCGTCCTTGAGGGTGAAGGTCCAGGTCTTGCCGCCGTCCGAGGGCCGGCCGAGGTCGGTGGCGAGGTCCGGGACGATCTCGCTGCCCGCGGCGCCCGGTTCGGCCTTGAAGGTGACCAGGGTGCGGTAGAGCAGCCGGATGCCGAAGTCCATGTTCGGCATGGTCCAGTTGCGGGCCGGGTCGAGGTGGGCGAAGTCCTGGTTGGACAGCACGGTCAGGGTGCCGCCCCTGACCGGGGTGCCGCCGACGATCGTCCCGGACGCGGCGCCCGGGGCCCGGGTGCTGCCGGCCGCGGCATCACCGCCGCTGTCGCTCTTGTCGTTCTTGCAGGCCCCGAGGCCGAGGGTGAGGGCCGCCGCGAGGGCCGTCGCGAGGAGGGCATGGGTGCGCCTGGTCATGTGCAACTCCGCTGTGGGGGGCCTGCTCTGGCCGCTCCGCTGTGTGACCCGTAACATAGTAATGTGAAATTGCACTACACAAGGGGTGGCGCCGGTCGTTACCCAGCCGTGTCCGTGCGCCCTCACCTCCCCACCCCCGCCTAGGAGTTCACCGGTGACCCTCCCCCAGCCCGGCCTCGCCACCGGAAGCCACGACCTCCCGGTCTCCCCCGCCCTGGACGCCTTCATGGGCACCCACTGGGCCGCCACCCCGCTCCCCGCCGACCAGCGCGTCCCCGGCTACTCGGGCTTCCCCGGCCGCCGCGCCCGGCTCTCCGCCGCCTTCCCCGGCGAACGCCTCGTCGTCCCGGCCGGCCGCCTCAAGGTCCGCTGCAACGACCTGGACCACCGCTTCCGCCCGCACAGCGCGTACGTCTGGCTCACCGGGCTCACCGGCGAGGACCAGGCCGACCACGTCCTCGTCCTCGAACCGGCCGGCGCCGCGGGCCACGAACCGGTGCTCTACGTCCGCCCCCGATCCCCGCGCGACGGCGGCGAGTTCTACCGCGACCGCCGCTACGGCGAGTTCTGGGTCGGCCGCCGCCCCGACCTCGCCGAAACCACCCAGCTCACCGGGCTGCGCACCGAACACCTCGACGACCTGGGCAAGTTGCTCACCGGACCGCAGCCGTCCACCCGGGTACTGGCGGGCACCGACGCCCTCGTCGACCTCGCCACCGGACGCCCCGTCGCGGACCAGCGCGACGGCGAACTCGCCGCCGTGCTCTCCGAGTTGCGGCTGGTCAAGGACACCTGGGAGGTCCAGCAGCTGCAACTCGCCGTCGACCACACCGTCACCGGCTTCGAGGACGTCGTCCGAGCCCTGCCCACCGCCCTGCGCCACCACCGCGGCGAACGCTGGATCGAGGGCGTCTTCGACCTGCGCGCCCGCGCCGAGGGCAACGGCCCCAGCTACACCAGCATCGTCGCCTCCGGCGCCCACGCCTGCGTCCTGCACTGGATCCGCAACGACGGCGCCCTCGACCCCGACTCCCTGCTCCTGCTCGACGCCGGCGTGGAGACCGACACCCTCTACGCCGCCGACATCACCCGCACCCTCCCCCTCGGCGGCACCTTCACCCCGGTCCAGCGCCAGGCCTACGAACTCGTCCTCGCCGCCCAGAGCGCCGGCATCGCCGCCCTGCGCCCCGGCGCCCGCTTCCGCGACTTCCACCACGCCGCCATGCGCGTCATCGCCGAAGGCCTCGCCGACTGGGGCGTCCTGCGCGTCCCCGCCGACCAGGCCCTCGCCGAGGACAACGGCCTCCACCGCCGCTACACCCTCTGCGGCAGCGGCCACATGCTCGGCCTCGACTACCACGACTGCTCCCAGGCCCGCGCCGACCGCTACGTCGACGGCACCCTGGAAGCCGGCATGGTCCTCACCGTCGAACCCGGCCTCTACCTCCAGCCCGACGACGAAACCCTCCCCCTGGAGCTCCGCGGCATGGGCATCCGCATCGAGGACGACCTCGTCATCACCGAGGACGGCGCCCACCTGATGTCCAGCGCCCTGCCACGGACCGTCCCCGACATCGAGTCCTGGATGGCCGGCCTGCTGAGCTGAGTCCGGTCGAGCGGACGGTCAAGCCACCTTGATCGTCCGCTCCCCCTGCCGAACGGCCACCTCGACCTCGCCACCGATCGCTGCGGCGTAGGCGCGTGTCGGGCCCTCTCCAACGCATGCTGCTCGCCGTCTCGGGATCATCCACATGGGGTGCAGTCGAGTCGTCTCTTATGAGCTACCGTGCGCATTCCCGCTCAATCCAGCCCTGCGAGCGACAACACGCCCCGCCCAGCGCGCGCCAGGCACACTATCCCCGCGCACTCCGCCACAGCTCCGCCACGATCTCCTCCGCCGGGCCGGTGCGCGCCAACCGGTGGGCCGTGCCCGCCCAGAGGTGCATGGCGGTGGTGTCCGCGCGGCGGGTGGCGGCGGCCCGCAAAGGCGCCGTGAGGTGGTGGACCTCCGGGTAGGCGGGCGGGGCGTACCGGCCGTGGCGGTCGATGAAGGCGTTGCGCAGGCCGCGGGCCGGGCGGCCGGTGAAGGCGCGGGTGACGACGGTCTCCGGCAGTTCGGTGAGCGCGGCCCGGTGGGTGGCCGAGGCGCCGGACTCGTCGGAGCGCAGCAACGCCGTCCCCAGCTGCACCGCGACCGCCCCGGCCCGCAGCGCCGCCGCGACCGCCGCACCGTCGCCCAGCCCGCCCGCGGCGATCAGCGGCAGCGGCGTCACCGCCCGTACGGCGGACAGCAGTTCCAGCAGCGGCAGCTCCCCCGGCGCGTCCGTCACCCGGTGGGTGCCGCGGTGCCCGCCGGCCTCCGGGCCCTGCACGCACAGGGCGTCCATCCCGACCGCCTGCGCCGCCCGCGCCTCCTCCGGCGTGGTGACGGTACCGACCTGCAGCGTCCCGACCGCCCGCAGCGCCGCCGCCTCCTCCGCCGTCGGCAGTCCGAAGGTGTACGAGACCACCGGCACCGGGTCCGCGAGCAGCGCGGCGCGCTTGGCCTCCCAGTCGTCCCGGTCCGGCCCGATCTCCTCCGGCAGCGCCACCCCCCACCGCTCGGCCTCCGGCCGCAGCCGCTCCCGGTAGGCTGCGACGGCCGCAGGGTCCGCGGGCGGGGCCGGCACGAAGAGGTTCACCCCGTACGGCCGGTCGGTCGACTTCCGTACTGCGGCGATCTGTTCGGCCATCCCCGCGGCGCTCTTGTAGCCCGCGGCCAGGAACCCCAGCCCGCCGGCCCGGTTCACCGCGGCCACCAGCTCGGGCGTCGAGGGCCCGCCCGCCATCGGGGCGCCGATCACCGGCACGGCGAGTTCGGCGAGACGCACGGCCATCGGGGGGCTCCTCCCACTCCTACGGGTACCTCCCTCACCCTACGCTCAACGGATCAGCCCTCGCCCGCGCGCCGCCCGGACCGCCGCCGTGCGCGAGTCCACCCCCAACTTGGTGTAGATGTGCACCAGATGGGACTTCACCGTGGCCTGGCTCAGGTGCAGCCGCTGGCTGACCTGCTGGTTGGTCAGCCCGTCCGCGACCAGCCCCAGCACCTCGGTCTCCCGCGCGCTGAGCGCCGCCGCGGGCGTCCGCATCCGCTCCAGCAGCCGGTCCGCCACGCTCGGCGCCAGGGCGCTGCGCCCCGCCGCGGCGGCCCGTACCGCCTGGGCCAGCTGCTCCGGCGGGGCGTCCTTCAGCAGGTACCCGGTCGCACCGGCCTCCAGCGCCGGCAGGGTGTCGGCGTCGCTGTCGTACGTGGTGACCACCAGCACCCGCGGCGCGCCCGCCCGGGCGGTGATCGCGGCGGTGGCCTGGGCGCCGTTCAACGCCGAGCCGGGCCCGAACTGCAGGTCCATCAGCACCACGTCCACCCCCGGCTCCGCGGCCAGCTCCACGGCCCGCTCGGCGGTCGCCGCCTCCGCCACGATGGCGAAGTCCGGCTCGCCCTCCAGCACCGCCCGCAGCCCGGCCCGCACCACCGGGTGGTCGTCGGCGATCAGCAGCCGGATCACGCGCCGACCTCCGGGGTGACCGGCAGCTGCACCGCCAGGGCCGTGCCCTCCCCGGGCGCCGACTCCACCGTGAAGCTGCCGCCGAGCGCCCGCGCCCGGGCCCGCATCGAGGGCAGCCCGAAGCCGCCGTCCCCGCCGGTGCGGCCGGCCACCGCCGCCGGATCGAACCCGGTCCCGTCGTCGAACACGTCCAACGCCACCTCGCCCTCCATGTAGCTGAGTGTCACCTCGGCCCGCGAGGCCTTCGCGTGCCGCACGGTGTTGCCGAGCGCCGACTGCGCGATCCGCAGCAGCGCCACCTCCTGCGCGGCCGGCAGCCGGACCGGGTCCCCGGAGACGTGCAGGTGGACGGGCAGCGCGCTGTGCGCCGTGGTGGTCGCGCACAGCCGCTCCAGCGCGACCGGCAGCGGATCGCCGTCCAGTGCCGGCGGGGTGAGCGCGCGGACGAACCGCCGGGCCTCGTCCAGGTTGTCCTGGGCGGCCTGCCGCGCCTGCTCGACGTACCCGGCGGCGGCCTCGGTACGCTCGGGCAGCGCCCGCTGGGCCGCCCGGAGCAGCAACTGGATGGAGCTGAGGCTCTGCGCGAGGGTGTCGTGGATCTCCCTGGCGAGGCGCTCGCGCTCGGCGAGCACCCCCGCCGCGTGGTGGGCGGCGGCGGCGTCGGCGCGGGCCGCGGTCAGCTCGTCGATCAGCCGGCGCCGCTCCTCGCTCTCCCGGTACAGCGCCTGGTAGCCGAGCACGGTCGCGGTGGCGACGGCCGCGCCGAGCGCGGGCCCGATCGAGGCGGCGAGGCTGAAGCTGTGCTGGTGCCAGGACCAGGCGGTGATCGCCGCCGCGGCCGTCAGCCCCACGGCGGTCAGGCCGCTGCGCCGGCCGAGCAGGTGCAGCTCCAGGAAGTACAGCGGGAACGCCAGCCACACCCCGTCCTGGGTGGCGACCAGCAGGCCCGCCCAGGTGACGCCGAGCAGCGCCAGCCAGAGCGCCGCGCCCCGGCGCGAGGCGCGGACGGCGGCCAGCCGCGGCCCCACGGCGTACACCGCGGCCATCGCGGAGGCCGCGGCGGCGACAGCCAGCGGATCGCCGCCCCGGTCGACGACGGCGGCCCGGGCGACGGCGAGCGCCAGCAGGCCCGCAACGAGCAGGTGCAGGCAGACCTGGAGGACGCGGGCGACGGGAGTGGTTCTGGGTCGTTCGGTCGCCATCCCTCCAGCCTAAGTTCCGCGCCCGAGGCTCGGCATCAATCAAAAGGTTGAACTCCGCTTCGGCCCTTCGATGCCCAGGATGCAATCCCCCGCGCGATGCCCGGGCGGCCCCGTTTCGCGGACCGTATGAGCATCACCCGTTTCATCCGTAGGAAGGCCCACCGTGTTCGTCGCCTGGAGGGACCTGAGGTTCGCCAAGGGGCGGTTCGCCCTGATGGGAACCGTCATCGTGCTGATCACCGTGCTGGTCGGCCTGCTGTCCGGGCTCACCGCCGGACTCGGCCGGCAGAACATCTCCGCGATCACCGGCCTGCCCGCCGACCACCTGGTGTTCTCCAAGCCCGCCGACGGTCAGCCGCTCAGCTTCACCGACTCCCAGCTCACCCCCGACCAGTGGCAGGCCTGGTCCCGCGAGCCGGGCGTCACCTCCGCCCGGCCGCTCGGCATCACCACCACCAAGGCCGCCGCGGGCACCCGCACCGCCGCCCTCTCCGCCTTCGGCGTCCCGGACGGCTCCGACCTCGCGCCGCAGGGCGGCCTGATCGGCCCGGGCCAGGCGGTACTGTCCACGACCGCCGCCGAGAAGCTCGGCAACCTCACGGCCGGCGCCGACTTCACCATGGCCGGCCACCGGCTCACCGTCGCCGCCGTCGAGGGCGACGCCGCGTACAGCCACACCCCGGTGATCTGGAGCAGCCTCACCGACTGGCAGCAGTTCGCCCCCGGCGGCACCGGCCACGCCACCGTCATCGCCCTCCACACCGCCAAGGGCGCCGACCTCGCCGGCGCCGACGCCCGCCACGGCACCGTGACCCGCACCCGGGACGACGCCCTCGCCGCGATCGGCTCCTACACCTCCGAGAACGGCTCCCTCCAGCTGATGCGCGGCTTCCTGTTCGCCATCTCGGCCCTGGTGATCGGCGCCTTCTTCACCGTCTGGACCATCCAACGCAGCGGCGACATCGCGGTGTTGAAGGCCCTCGGTGCCTCCACCCGCTACCTGCTGCGCGACGCCCTCGGCCAGGCCGTCCTCCTGCTGCTGCTCGGTACGGCCGTCGGCACCGCGATCGCCCTCGGCGCCGGCTCGCTGATCGGCTCCGCCGTCCCCTTCGTCCTGGACGCCCCGACCCTGCTGCTGCCCGCCGCCGTCATGATCGCCCTCGGCGCGATCGGCGCGGCCCTGTCCATCCGCCGGATCACCTCCGTCGACCCGCTGACCGCCCTGGGGAGCGCCCGATGAGCCTGACCCTCGACCGCATCACCCTCACCTACCCGGACGGCGACGGCCGGCTCACCGCACTGGATCAGGTCTCCCTGACCGTCCCCAAGGGCTCGCTCACGGCCGTCGTCGGCCCCTCCGGCTCCGGCAAGTCCAGCCTGCTGGCGGTCGCCGCGACCCTGATCAGCCCCGACTCCGGACGGGTCGTCGTGGACGGCACCGACACGGCGGGCCTCGACCGCGCCGAGCTGACTTCGTTGCGCCGCACCAAGATCGGCATCGTCTTCCAGCAGGCCAACCTGCTGCCCTCGCTCACCGCCGTCGAGCAGCTGCAGGTGATGGCCCACCTCGACGGCCGCTCCCCCCGCAGCGCCCTCCCCCGCGCCCTGGAACTCCTGGACGCCGTCGGCCTCCGCGACCAGGCCCATCGCCGACCGCACCAGCTCTCCGGCGGCCAGCGCCAGCGGGTCAACATCGCCCGGGCCCTGATGAACGACCCCACGGTGCTGTTGGTGGACGAGCCCACCAGCGCCCTCGACCACGAACGGGGCGCGGCGGTCCTGGACTTGATCACCGAACTCACCCACCGTCGGGCCACCGCGACCGTCCTGGTCACCCACGACCGCACCCACCTGACGGCCGTCGACCAGATCGCCGAGGTCCACGACGGCCGACTGGAAGTGCCGGCGACAGCGGCCTAGGAGAACAGGTCGTCCACGTTCATGGTCACCACCGCGCCGATCGACTCCGGCAAGGTGAACCACTCCCCCGGGCGGTGGACGACCTGCTCCCGGTACTCACCGTCCTGCGGATCGGTCATCACCAGAACCCGCCGATCGACCCGGTCCTTCGGCGCCCCCTTCGCCCAGCCCTGCCTGGTAGCAAGCCCTTCTCATCCGCTTCAGGACTCTGGCATGCCGCATGTCCGGCACGGGCTCGACGGACACCTCGCCGCCCAGCACCTCCACCCGATGCCCGGGAAACCGCTCGAAGAGGGCCTCCGCCATGTGACGCACGGGACGACGCTACTTCAACGGCCCGAGCACGTCGTCCACCTTCAGCATCACCGACGCACCGACCGCCCCAGGCAGTTCGAAGGACTGCCCCGGGTGGTGGACAGCATGCAGCCGGTACTCGCCTTCGTGCGGGTCGGTAAGCATCATGACCCGTTGGTTCGTCCGATCCGCAATGACATAGACGGGCACGCCTGCCGACGCATAAGCCGTCGGCTTCCGCTTGAGGTCATCGCTGAGATTCGATGAGGTGACCTCAAGTACAAGGCGGAATACCGACGGGTCGTAGCAGTTGTGCTCGATCTTGTGGTCCGCGTAGTCGGCATCAACCACCGACAGGTCCGGAACGGCGAAGTCAAACGGCCCGTCCGGCAACCAAACACCCATCCCCTGGATCACGCGGGTTGTCTCGCCATGGAGACCAGCGAGCAGGAGCGGAAAGCTGATGGTGGTGAGTGCATCACCGTGCTGACCGTCAGGTGGCGGCGTCACTGCGATCTGACCCCCGATGATCTCGACCCGGTAGCCGACCAGCTTGTTGGAGATCAGGTCTGCGGCTTCGAGCAGCGTCAACTGCTCCATGGGTTCTTCCACTGCGGCGGCGGACATGGATTTCCTCCTGGCTGCCGATGTCGAGAACATCATCGTAGGACGCGGGCGCCTCCCGACGCCCGCCGTTCCACCTTCACCCGAACGAGCGGTTTAGCCCCTAGCGAGCCCGCAGCCGCAGCGCCGGGCGCTCCGTCTCCGCCGTCTCGTCCTGGCCCGCCCACAGCGAGCGCACGTGGCTGAGGTGGCGGGTCATGCACGCCTCCGCCGCCTCCGCGTCGCCGCTGAGCATCAGGTCCAGCAGTTCCACGTGCTCCTCCGCCGAGGAGACCAGCTGCCCCTGCTCGTCCAGCCTCGTCAGCCCGTACAGCCGGGAGCGCTTGCGCAGCTCCCCGACCACCTCGACCAGCCGCGCGTTGCCCGCCAGCCCGAGCAGGTCGAGGTGGAACTGCCGGTCCGCCTCCAGGTAGCCGATCAGGTCGTGCTTGCGCGCGGCCGCGACGATCGCCTCGGCCTGGGGCCGCAGCCGCTCCAACTGCTCCTTGCTCGCCGTGCGGGTGACCCGGCCGACGGTCGGGACCTCGATCAGGGCGCGGATCTCGGTATAGTCGTCCAGGTCGCGCTCGGTGAGCTCGGTGACCCGGAAGCCCTTGTTGCGGACGGCCTCGACCAGGCCCTCGCGGGCGAGGTCGAGCATGGCCTCGCGCACCGGGGTGGCGGAGACGCCGAAGTCGGCGGCGAGCGCGGGCGCGGAGTAGACGACGCCGGGGCGCAGTTCGCCGGAGATGAGGGCGGCCCGGAGGGCGTGGGCGACCTGGTCGCGGAGCCGCTCCTGCACGGAGATCAGGGTGCGGGATTTGAGCTCGGCCATGGTGTTCCTCCGGGTGGGTGCAGAACACCAGCGTACAATGTCACGTTACGTTGAGCGTGCAACAGTCCAGGAATCGACCATTCCCTTGAGGGTCATGGTGACAGCGGCCGCCGACCGTGACAACGGCCGACGGCACACGATCTGCCACCGCACACAGGGCTACGCCCGCCGGAACTGCCCCACCAACGAAGTCAGGCTCGCCGCACCGTTCCCGGCCTCGACGCCGCGCCGGAACGCCTCGGCCAGGACGGCCGGCAGCGCACCGTCCACCCCGGAGGCCTCGGCGGTGTGCCGGACGTGCTCGATGCCGGCCAGCGCCATCGTCAGCCGGTCGACGTCCCCGGCGTGGTTCCCGGCCGCGATCCGGGGTGCGTAGAACGCCTGGAAGCCCGGCAGCGAGGCGGCCGTCGAGCTCAGGTACGGCAGGAACTCCTCGGCCGAGATGCCGTTGGCCTCGGCGATCGCGGTGGCGTGCAGGTAGCCGACCATGGAGGTCCAGAACAGGTCCATCTGGATCTGGTAGTAGAGCTGCGCCAGCCCGGGGTCGTCGCCCCGGTAGTCGGCGCCGGTCAGCACCTCCAGTGCGGCCCGGTGCCGCTGGAACAGCTCGACCGGCCCGCTGTAGAAGGTGGACGACTCCGGGCTGCCGATGCCCGAGGGCGGCACCTGCACCCCGCCCGTGAGGTGCCCCGCGCCGCGCTCGGCGAGCCAGCGCGCCGCCTCCCGGGCCCGCTCGGGGGTGTCCGAGCTGAGGTTGGCGATCACCTTCCCGGCCACCACCCGCTCCACCGACTCCAGCACCGCGAACACCGCGTCGTAGTCGGTGAGGCTGAGCACCACCAGTTCGTTGGCCGCCACCGCCGCCTCCGCACTGGGTGCCAACTGCGCGCCACGGGCGACCAGTTCATCGGCCCGAGCGGCCGTACGGTTCCACACCGTGACGGCGTGACCGGCGTCCAGGAACGCCCGGGCCATGGCCTGCCCCATCGGGCCGAGCCCGATCACCGTCACGGACGCCTTCGAATTCCGCTCAACGGACATGCGACTGCCCCTCCTCTAGAACGAACGCTCTATCCAGTGCCGTCGACGACGCTAGCACAGCACTGGAACGAACGCTCTATTCAGAAGATCGGCTAGGATCGGCCCGTGAAGACCCCCGTGAAGACCCCCGTGAAGACCGCCGAGAAGACCAGCAGCGTCGGCACCCGCGAGCGGATCGTCCGGGCCACCTCCCGGCTGCTGCAGCGCCAGGGCTACGAGGGCACCGGGATCAAGCAGATCTCCCGCGAGGCCGAGGCCACCCTCGGCTCCGTCTACCACTTCTTCCCGGGCGGGAAGCAGGAGTTGGCGGCCGAGGCGATCCGGCACGGCGAGCAGGAGTTCGCCGTCATCCTGCGCGCCGGCCTCGGCTCCTCCACGGACCTCACCGAGGCGGTCACCACCTGCACCACCCTGCTCGCGCGCGAACTGCGCAGCTCCGACTGGCAGGACGGCTGCCCGATCACCACCACCGCCCTGGAGACCGTCGGCCGCGCCCCGGTGATCGAGCAGGCCGTGGCCGAGGCCTTCGCCAACTGGCAGGCCATCGTGGAAGAACGCCTGCGCGCCGCCGGCATCGGCGCCGAAGACGCCCGCGAACTGGCCGGCACCGTCATCAACACCCTGGAGGGCGCCGAGCTCTCCGCCCAGGTCGCCCGCAGCGAGGAACCGCTGCACATCGCCGGCCGCCACCTCGCCCGGCTGCTCGCCACCTACCGCCGGAACGGCTGGAAGCCGTAGCAACGGCCAGAACGCGAAAGGAGCCGGCGCGGCCGAGGGATCCCACCTCACCGCGCCGACTCCGGCTCCACAACTGCACCGCCCCCCCCCGGCAGTCGGCTCGTGCTCTACGGCGACCGACGCCGCCCGGCCCGGTACACCTCCGCCGCCACCGCCAGGTCCTCCCAGGCCATGCCGACGCTCTTGAAGAACCGCGGCCGCCCGTCCGGCACCAGCGCATCGCCGCGCACCAGCTCGGCCAGGTTCCACACCTGCCGCCGCCCGAGCGCGCCCGCCAGCAGCAGGTCCCCCGCCTCGCGCGCCGCGGCGGTCCGCGCCTCGACGTACAGCTCGGCCCGGCCGACCAGCACCTCGTCCACCTCCCGCGCGTCCGGCTCGTGCGAGCCGACCGCCGCGACGGCCGCGTGCGCGGGCACCAGCGCACCGTCGAACAGCGGGGTGCGCGCGGTCGTGCAGCAGACCACCACGTCCGCCCGACCGACCTCCTCCGGCCCGCCGGCCGTGGCCGCCAGCCCGAGCCTCCGCCCATACGCCACCAGCGCGGCAGCCCGTCCGGCGTCGCGCGCCACGACGGTCAGCCGGGTCAGCGGCCGAACGGCGAGCAGCGCGTCGAGGTGCCCGTACGCCTGCGGGCCGGAGCCGAACACCACCAGGTGCTCGGCCTCCGGCACCGCCAGCCGCGCCAGCGCCGCCGCCGTCACGGCGGGCGTGCGCAGGGCCGTGAGGGCCGCGCCGTCCAGCACGGCCAGCGGCCGCAGCGTCGGCCCGTCCAGCAGCAGGTAGCTGCCGGTGATCCGGGGCAGCCCGCGCGCCGGGTTGTCCGGCGCGACCCCGGCAATCTTGACGCCCGCGTACGGCCCGGCGGCGGCCGGCATCAGCAGCAGCTCCCCGGCCGGCACCGGTACGGCCGACCGGGCGGGCGCCGCCTCCGGGTCCAGCCCGTCCAGCAGCACCCGCTCGATCGCCCCCACCGCCCCGGCGGGCCCCAGCCCGCCGGTGCCCGGCACGGTGTACTGGAGCGGCTCAGCCCCCGCACCGGGCAGACCAGCGTCGGACGGCCCAGCACCGGACGGCCCACCGTCGGACGGCCCAGCACCGGACGGCCCACCGTCGGACGGCCCAGCACCGAACAGCCGAGCACCGGGCAGCACAGCGCCACTCACAGCAGGAACCCCGTCCCGAGCGAGTCCCCCGCCTCCAGCACGAACGCGTGCTCCCCGGTGCGGAACGCCACCCCGCCGACCTCGGTGACGATGCCCTCGACCAGCGGGTCGCCTCCGGCGACCGCCCGCCCGCTGAACACCGTGCCGGTGATCGACTCGTGCAGCAGTTCCTCCCCCGGCGCGAGCCTTCCCTCGGCGACCAGCACCGCGAGGCGGGCGGAGGTTCCGGAGCCGCAGGGCGAGCGGTCGATCTGCCCGTCCGCGAAGACGGTGACGTTCCGCTGGATCAACGCGCTGCCCTCCGAAGGCAGTTCGTCGTACAGCACGACACCGTACACGCCCGACAGCCGCGGATCCGTCGGGTGCGAGACCGCCTCGGAGTCGGCCAGCAGTTCCCTGATCTCCCGCCCCACAGCGGTGAGTTCGGGCAGGAACCGCTGCGAGACCTCGAGGCCCAGTGCGGCCGCCGGCACCGAGACGTAGCACGCCCCGGCGTGCGCCACGGCGACCTCCACCGCCCCGCGCGAGGTGGCCAGCGGCAGCTTCAGCGCACCGACCCGGCTCGGCACGTTGCGGAAGGTGACCCCGGTGGTGCGCCCGCCCGCCCGGTGCACCAGGGCGGTGACCCGCCCGGAGGGCACGTCGATCCGCACCCGGGCCACGCCGTCCTCGGGGGCCGGGACCAGGCCGGAGTCGACCGCCCAGGCGCCGAGCGCGATGGTGCCGTGCCCGCAGGCGGTCGAGTAACCGTCCTTGTGCCAGAACAGCACGCCCAGGTGCGCCTCCTCGTCGTCCGGCGGCACCAGGAAGCCGCCGTACATCCCGGCGTGCCCGCGCGGCTCCCGGACGAGCAGCTGCCGGACCTCGTCCAGCGCGCTCGGCCGGGGCGCGGTCGCGCTGCCGCCCGCGCCGAGCGCGATGGCCCGCCGCTCGGCGACGCTGTCACCCGGGATCGGGGGCACCCCGTCCAGCACGATCCGGAACGGCTCTCCGGCCGTGTGGTAGTCGACCGTACGGACCCACATCACAGGCCCCCACCCGGCAGCACGCTGACCGTCCGGCTCACGGTGTAGAACTCCAGTGCCGCCCGGCCCTGTTCGCGCTCGCCGTGGCTCGCGCCCTTGGTCCCGCCGAAGGGCAGGTGGAAGTCGACGCCGCTGGACGGGGCGTTGACCCGGATCATGCCCGCGTCCAGCCGGTCGGCGGCGGCCAGCGCCGCGTCCAGGCTGCGGGTGTGCACCGAGGTGGCGAGGCTGTGCGGGGTGTCGTTGGCGAGCGCGATGGCCTCGTCCAGGTCGGCGGCCGCGTGCAGCACCGCCACCGGCCCGAAGAACTCCTCGCGGGCCAGCGGGTGTTGGGCCGGCACCTCGGCGAGCAGGGTCGGCTCGACGTACCAACCGACCCGCTCGGGCACCCGCCCGCCGACCAGTACGCTCGCCCCGGCCTCGACGGCCGAGGAGACCGCCCCGACCATCCGCTCCCGCGCGACGGCGTTGACCACCGGCCCGCACACCGAATCGTCAACCGCGGCAAGGGCCTTGATCAGCGCCTCCCGCAGCGGCTGATGGGCCGCGCCCACCGCGATCACCCGGCTGGTGGCGGTGCACTTCTGCCCGGCGTACCCGGCGATCGCGGCCGCGATGTGCCCTGCGGCCAGCTCCACGTCCGCGTCCGGCAGCACCAACGCGGCGTTCAGTCCGCCGAGTTCGGCCTGCACCGGCACCCCGCGCCCGGTGGCGGCCCGTACCACGGCGCGGCCGACCCCGGTCGAGCCGGTGAAGGAGACCACGTCCGCCTCGTCGACCAGCGCCGCCCCCTCCTCGGCCCCGCCGGGCACCACCGTGAACACGTCCGCCGGCAATGCGGCCAGCGCGGCCAGCTCGGCCAGCCGCAGCGCACAGGCCGTCGCCTCCGGCGCGGGTTTGAGCACCGCCGTGTTCCCGACCGCCAGCGCCGGCGCGGCCTTCCAACTCGGGATCGCCAGCGGGAAGTTCCACGGCGCGATCAGGCCGGCCACCCCGTACGGGCGGCGCCGGGTGAGCAGCAGCCCCGGACCGGCGGCGGTCTCGTGCACCGCCCCGGACGGCTCGTACGGCGCCTGCGCGTAGTAGCGCCAGATCGCCGCCGTCCGGGCGACCTCCCCCCGCGCCTCGGCCAGCGGCTTGCCGACCTCGCGCACGATCAGCGCGGCCAGTTCCTCCGCGTGCGCCTCGACCGCCTCGGCGATCCGACCGAGCGCCGCCGAGCGGGCGCCCGCCCCGGCCGCGAGCCAGCCACCCTGCGCGGCCCGGGCCCGTCCGACGGCGGCCCGCACGGCCTCGGCGCCGGGCGCCTCGACGGCGACCACGAGATCGGCCGGGTCGGCGGGGTTGTACGAGGTGATGGTCACAACTACCAGCCCTTCAGAGCGAGTTCACAAGCACAGCAGTCAGAGCAGGAAACCCGCCGGGAACGGGTCGTCCGGGTCGAGGAAGTACTGGGCGGTGCCGGTGACCCAGGCCCGCCCGGTGACGGTGGGCACCACGGCGGGGTGTCCGGCGACATCGGTCTCCGCCACCAGCCGCCCGGTGAAGGTCGTCCCGATGAAGGAGTCGTTGCGGAAGTCCCGCCCGAGCGGCAGTTCGCCGCGCGCGTGCAGCTGGGCCATCCGGGCCGAGGTGCCGGTGCCGCAGGGCGAGCGGTCGAACCAGCCGGGGTGGATGGCCATCGCGTGCCGGGAGTGTTCGGCGGTGGAGCCGGGGGCGAGCAGCTGGACGTGGTGGCAGCCGTGGATGGACGGGTCCTCCGGGTGCACCGGCCGGTCGGGGCTCGCGTTGACGGCGGCCATCAGGGCGAGGCCGGCGTCCAGGATGTCCTGCTTGCGCTCGCGTTCGAACGGCAGCCCGAGCTCGGCGAGCGGCAGGATGGCGTAGAAGTTGCCGCCGTACGCGAGGTCGTAGCCGACCGTGCCGTAACCGGGCACCTCGATCTTGCGGTCCAGCGCGACGGCGTAGGACGCCACGTTGCGGATGGTCACCGCCTTGGCGGCGCCGCCCTCGACCCGCACCTCGGCGACGACCAGTCCGGCGGGGGTGTCCAGCCGTACCGTCGTCACTGGTTCGACCACCGGCACCATCCCGGTCTCGACCAGCACGGTGGCGACGCCGATGGTGCCGTGCCCGCACATCGGCAGCAGCCCGGACACCTCGATGTAGAGCACGCCGAAGTCGGCGTCCGGCCGGGTGGGCGGCTGCAGGATGGCGCCGCTCATCGCGGCGTGCCCGCGCGGCTCGTACATCAGCAGGGTGCGGAAGTGGTCCAGGTGCTGCTGGAAGTGCACCCGGCGTTCGGCCATGGTGGCGCCGGGGATGACGCCGAAGCCTCCGGTGATCACCCGGGTCGGCATGCCCTCGGTGTGCGAGTCCACGGCGTAGAACACGTGACGGCTGCGCATTCCTCACAACTCCTCTGTCGAAGTCAAAGTCGAAGCGGTCGGTTGGGGCCGGCTGCCCGCACAGCCGGCCGGACGTCAGGCCCTTGAAGACAGGCCCTGCGGACAGGCCCTACGCGAGCCCCCAAAGGCAGGCTCTACGCGAGGCCCTCGGCCAGCGCCTTCTCGGTGGCCGCGCGCACCGCCGCCTCGATCTCCGGCTCCAGCGGCCGCCGGGGCGCCCGGACCGGCCCGCCGGGGCGCCCGACGATGTCCATGGAGAGCTTGATGGCCTGGACGAACTCGGTCTTGGAGTCCCAACGCAGCAGCGAGTGCAGCGACTTGTACAGCGGCAGCGCGGTGTCCAGGTCCCGCCGGACGGCCGCGTGGTAGAGCGCCGCCGAGGCCTCCGGCAGCGCGTTCGGGTATCCGGCGATCCAGCCCACCGCACCGGCCAGCGCCAGCTCCAGCAGCACGTCGTCGGCACCGATCAGCAGGTCCAGCCCGGGCGCCAGCTCGGCGATCTCGTACGCCCTGCGGACGTCCCCGCTGAACTCCTTGACGGCCACGATCGAGCCCTCGCCGTGCAGTTGGGCGAGCAGCGCGGGCACCAGGTCGACCTTGGTGTCGATCGGGTTGTTGTACGCGACGACCGGCAGGCCCGCCCGGGCGACCTCCGCGTAGTGCGCCCGCACGGAGGCGTGGTCGGCCCGGTAGGCGTTGGGCGGCAGCAGCAGGACGGAGCCCGCTCCGGCCTCGGCGGCCTGCTCGGCCCAGCGGCGGGATTCGGCGCTGCCGTACGCGGCGACGCCGGGCATGACCCGGGAGCCGTCGCCGGCCGCCTCGATCGCCACTTCGACGACCCGGGCGCGCTCCTCGGCGGTGAGCGTCTGGTACTCGCCCAGCGAGCCGTTGGGGACGACGCCGTCGCAGCCGGAGTCGATCAGCCAGCGGACGTGCTCGGCGTAGGCGTCGTAGTCGACGGAGAGGTCCGGGCGCAGCGGGATCGTGGTGGCGACCATGATGCCGCGCCAGGGTCGGGTGGTGTCGTGCGGGGTGATGGACACGTTGAGCTCCTTGGTGAGGTGTGACATTTTATAAACGGGAACAGGCCGGAGACAAGAGTCCCCGCCCCGCGCGTTCCCACGGATCGGAACCGAACCGAACCGAGCTGAACCGAGCTGAACCGAGTCGAACCGGACCGGCTCCGGTCCGGACCGGCCCTACTCCGGCGAAGACGCCTCCGCCGCCAGCTGCGAGAGCGGCACCGGGCAGGCCAGCGGCCGCCGGTCCGGCCCCGCCCCCGTGGCACCGGCCAGACAGGCCACGGCCGGACCGCACATCCGCCCCTGGCACCAGCCCATCCCCGCCCGGGTGAGCAGCTTGACGGTCCGCGGGTCGCCCGCGCCCAGTTCCTCCACCGCCTCGCGGATCCGCGCGACCGGCACCTCCTCGCACCGGCACACGTCGGTGTCCGGCCGCAGCCACCCGGTCCAGCCGGCCCCCGGCCGGTGGGCCGCCGCCATCAGTTCGGCGAAGGCCCGCAACCGCGCCCGGCGGCGCAGCAGCGCGCGCCCCGGCAGCGCCCCGGCGATCGCGTGCGCGGCCAGCTCCCCCTCGGCCAGCGCGAGGTCCGCGCCGCCCACGCCGTTGGTCTCCCCCGCGGACCACAGGCCCGGGACGCTGGTGCGCAGCTGGGCGTCGACCCGCAGCGCGACCGCGCCGTCCGGCCCGGTCCGGGTGTCCGCGCCGAGTTCGGTGGCCAGGTCGATCTGCGGCAGCAGCCCGTGGCCGACGGCGAGCGCGTCGCAGTCGATCCGCCGCTCGGTGCCGGGCAGCGGCCGCCAGTCGGCGTCCAGCCGGGCCACGGTGACCCCGGTGACCCGCTCGTCCCCGTGCACCTCGATGACCGCGCTGCGCGGCCGCAGCCGTACGCCGTGCCTCAGCAGCGCGCCCCCGTGCCCGGCGCCCTCGACCAACTTGGCGGGGACGGCCGCCAGTACGTCGGGGCGCCGGGCGTACCCGAGGTAGCCGCTCGCCTCGACCACGGCCGGGACGTCGGCCCCGGCGCTCACCAGCGAGGAGGCGGCGGCGAGCAGCAGCGGCCCGCTGCCGGCCACCACGATCCGCCGCCCGGGCAGCACCAGCCCGGCCTTGAGCATCGCCTGGGCGCCGCCCGCGGTGACCACCCCGGGCAGGGTCCAGCCGGGGAAGGGCAGCTGCCGCTCGTACGCGCCGGTGGCGAGCAGCACCGTCCGGGCCCGGACGGTGGCCCGGTCGGCGGCCTCCGGCCCCAGCGTGACGTGCACCGCGAAGCCGTCCTCGGTCCGTTCCAGCGCCCACACCTGGTGGCCGCCGCGGAACTCGGCTCGTCCGGAAACGCCCAGCCGCTCGGCGAGCGCCGTGTACGCCGACCAGCCGTGGTGCAGCCGGTCCGGACGGGCCGCGCCGAGCCCGGGCGCGGGGTGCCGGTAGTACTGCCCGCCGATCCGGTCCGCGCCGTCCAGCAGCACGCAGCGCAGCCCGAGGTCGGCGGCGGTGACGGCGGCGGCCAGCCCGGCCGGCCCGGCGCCCACCACCGCGAGGTCGAAGTGCTCAGACGGCGAGGTCGGCACGGCCGTGTCCCTCCTGGGTGGTGACGACGGTGTCCGGCTCGGCGGGCAGCAGGCACAGGCGCTGGTTGGCCCGGCCGTTCACGGTGGCGAGGCAGTCGAAGCAGGCACCGATCCCGCAGAACGCCCCGCGCGGCCGCCCGCCGATTCGGGTGGTGCGCCAGGCGAGCACGCCGTCGGCCCAGAGCGCGGCGGCGATCGACTGCCCGGGCAGGGCGCGGACGGGCCGCCCGTCGAACTCGATGTGGTGGCCGGGCCCGGGTTCGGCCTCGACCAGGGCGGCAGGGGTGCGGCGACGCGTCACCGGCTTCTCCAATCCATCACCGGCTTCTCCAATCCGGAAGCGAATCCCAGGAACGAAGCGAATCCCAGGAACACGGTCAGCCGTCCGGGAACCGGTCGGCCCGGAACGGCGCGAGGTCCAGCTCCGGCCGCTTTCCGGTCAGCTGCTCGCTGATCAGCAGCCCGGTGGCGGGCGCCAGCCCGATTCCGGCGCCCTCGTGTCCGCAGGCGTGGTACAGCCCCGGCACCCGGGGGTCCTCCCCGATGGCGGGCAGGTGGTCCGGCAGGTACGGGCGGAAGCCCCGGTAGGTGCGCATCACGGCTACCTCGGCGAGCACCGGGAACAGCGCCGCCGCTTCGGCGGCCAGCCGGCCGATCGCCTCGTGGGACATGGTCCGGTCGAAGCCGACCCGCTCCCGGCTGGCGCCGATCAGCACCGGCCCGCCCGGGGTGCCCTCGATCACGGAGGAGGTCTGCAGCCCGGCCGAGCCGCTGGCCACGTCGGCCACGTAGTCGGCGGAGTACACCTTGTGCCGGACGACCCTGGGCAGCGGCTCGGTGACCAGCACGAAGCCGCGCCGGGGCAGCACCGGCAGGTGCACCCCGGCCAGCGCGGCCAGTTCGGCCCCCCAGGCACCGGTGGCGTTCACCACGGCGGGCGCGGCCAGGCGGCGCCGGTCGGTGCGGACGCCGCGCACCGCGCCGTCCGGCCCCCGCTCGACGGCCGTCACGCTCTCCCCGGTGCTCAGCTCGGCGCCCATCCGGCGAGCCTCGCGCAGCAGGTGGGCGGCGGCGAGCGCGGGCTGCACCTGGGCGTCCTGCGGGTAGTGGTAGCCGCCCGCCAGTCCGGGGGCGAGGTGGGGTTCCAGCTCGTGCAGCCGCTCGGCCGGGACCTCTTCGGCGGTCACCCCGGCCGCGGTCTGCCCGGCGGCGAAGGCCCGCAGCGCCTGCTGCCCGGCGGCCGTCGAGGCGACCACCACGCCGCCCTTGGGCTCGTACTCCACGGCCGGGCCGAGCTGTTCGGCGAGTTCGCGCCAGAGCCGGATGCTGAGCAGGGCGAGGTCGAGCTCGGGTCCGGGCTCCTTGTCGGAGACCAGCAGGTTGCCCTCACCCGCCCCGGTGGTGCCCCCGGCGACCGGCCCGCGGTCGACGACGGCGACGGCGAGCCCGGCGCGGGCGGCGTAGTAGGCACAGGCGGCGCCGACGACTCCGGCGCCGACCACGACGACGTCCAGGGGAGGTGTCCAGGTCTTCAGCACGCGCAGTAATATGTCACATGCCATCGAGCCTG
The DNA here is from genome assembly GCF_053596495.1 of Kitasatospora sp. NPDC001683. Taxonomy (NCBI): domain Bacteria; kingdom Bacillati; phylum Actinomycetota; class Actinomycetes; order Kitasatosporales; family Streptomycetaceae; genus Kitasatospora; species Kitasatospora sp. NPDC001683. Next base: position 44,208 of record NZ_JBSFGK010000012.1, on the reverse strand, counting down.
CCAAGGGCGCACCGGGAGCAACCGCAGAAAGGCCACCGAACCGGCACCGGACAGCCGAAGGCCCCGGCCCGCCGCCCGAGGCGAGGACCGGGGCCAACCGGCTCGAGAACCGCTACCGGCTCAGGTGATGTCGTCCATCTGCTCCTGGCGCGCGGTCGGCACCGGCGCGCTCGCCGCCGGAGCCGACGAGGCCTGGACCGTCTCCGCACCCTCGACCGGCTGCACCGAGAGGTCCAGGTGCGAGGCCTCCTCGTCGTCCAGGTCGGCGTCCGGGTTGTTCCGGCGCTTGCGCCGGTCGTTCAGCAGCGCGATGGACACCGCGAGGAAGTACAGCGCCCAGATCGGCGCGGCCAGCGCCAGCATGGTCAGCGGGTCGGCACTCGGCGTGGCGAAGGCCGCGAACACCGTGATGCCCATGACCATGCCGCGCCACCAGCCGAGCAGCCGCTTGCCGGTGATGATCCCGACCTGGTTCAGCATCACCAGCAGCAGCGGGAACTCGAAGGCCAGGCCGAAGACCAACACCATCCGGGTCGCGATGTCGAAGTAGTCCTCGGGCGGCAGGATCGGCGTGGTCGTATCCGGCGTGAACGAGATCAGCACCTGGACCGTGGTCGGCAGCGTCAGGATCGCCACGGCCACACCGGCCAGGAACAGCGGCGCCCCGCACAGCATGAAGACGACCGCGTACTTCTTCTCGTGCCTGTGCAGACCGGGCGCCACGAAGGCCCACACCTGGTAGAGCCAGATCGGCACGGTGCCGACCACGCCGGCCGTCAGCGAGACTTTGAGCATCCAGGTGAAACCGGCGGTCAGGCCGATGTTGGAGACCTGGGCGCACCTGCCGTGGAACTGCCCGGAGGTCTCCTTGGTGCACTGCGGCAGCGGCTGCAGCAGGAAGTTCTCGATCTGCTTGTGGTAGATCGCCGCGATGACGGTGATCACCACGATCGCCAGGACCGACTTGACCACGCGGTTGCGCAGTTCCCGCAGGTGATCGGCGAGGGCCATCCGCCCCTCAGGATCCTTGGGCGCCTTCGGCGACGCCTTGGAGAGCTTGCTCAACCCCGGTCCTCAACTCGTGCGTCGAGGCCCGCCGGTCGACGGGCCTCCGTGGTCGCGTACGTCGCGTACGTCGCGCGCGCCGCGTACGTCGGGTACGTCACGTGCGCCGCGCTCAGTGCGGTCGGTCGCCGTCGGGCTCCCCCTGCCCGGCGCCGGGCTCGGCGACCGGACGGGCGGTGGCCGAGGCCCCCGGAGCGGTCTGGATGGTCCTGGCCGCCGACTGCGGCGCGACCTGCGGCCGGGCGGACGGCGCGCCGGCGTCCGGCTCGTCCTCCGAGCGCATCGCCTTGGCCTCGCTCTTCAGGATCCGCATCGACTGCCCCAGCGAGCGCGCCAGTTCGGGCAACCGCTTGGCCCCGAACAGCACGATGGCAACCACCACGACCACCACGATCGCGGTCATCGAGAAGCGCATGCGTCGACCACCTTCAGCATCCACGACCCGCCAGGCCGCCCGCCGCGGATGGTAACCGCTGCGGATGACGCCCCGACGTCGGCCGCCCGAACAGGACAGCGGCCCCGGTTCGCAGTTCAGGAGCCACCTGAGAGCGTAACCCGCCCCTGCCTCCCGCACAGCAGCCCCCGTACCGCCGGCGCCCCGGGTGGGCCAGCCGAATTCCACCCAGGGCGGGGCGAAGGCCGTCGCAGGGCCTAGCGAAATCCGCCGGACGGCCCTAACGGTTCGGGACCGCCGCGGCCAGCTCCCCCGCCGCCTCGGTCAGCGCCCGCGAGGCCGCGTCCACGCCCTTGGCGAGCGCCCGCACGTCCAGCCAGAGCCGGATCGCGAGGACCCCGAGGACCAGCAGGCCCGCGGTGGCGAGCAGGACGACGGCGACGAGCATCCAGGACATGCGCCCACCCTATACGGGCCGCAACGGCGCTATCCCTCCGCCGGGACGAGCCGCATGGTGCGCACCCCCGCCGCGGTGAGCGCCTCGACGATCTTCTCCCCGGCCGGCTTGCGCACCGCCGCCCCGCAGAGCGGACAGCCGAAGCTGTAGTGCGCCTGCGCCGGAGTCCGGCCGAGGGTCAGCCGGAACTCCTCGGCCGGGAGCTCGACCTTCTCCCGGCACTGCGAGCAGTACACCTTGAATCTCGTCCCGGGCTCCACCGCTCAGACCCGCCCCTCCCCGTAGGCGGCCAGCGCCTCCCGTGCGGCCGAGCGCGCCTGCTCGGCCAGCTCGGGCGGCGAGACGATCCGGCCGTCCCGGCCCAGCCGCAGCGCCAGCGGGCGCAGCTGGGAGGGGTCGGCGCTGCGCAGGGTGATCCGCAGCCCGCCGTCGGGCAGTTCCTCGGCCCGGTCGTGGGTGTAGTACTCGGCGACCCAGCGGCCGCCGGAGGAGACCTCCACCACCACCTCCGGGTCGTCCGCGGCCGGGTTGACCAGCCCGCCGCTGAGGTCGCGCGGCTCGCGCCGGGGCGGGTCGGCCGGGACGTCCAGGACGCGGATCTCGGCGACCCGGTCCAGCCGGAACATCCGGTGGTCCTCCGAGGTGCGGCACCAGGCCTCGAGGTAGGTGTGGCCCTCGGTGAGCAGCCGGATCGGGTCGACCTCGCGCTCGGTCATCCCGCCGCGCCCGTGCGAGTAGTAGCGCAGCCAGAGCCGGCGGCCCTCGCTGAGCGCGCGGTCGATGTCGGCGAAGACGTGGCTCTCCGCCTCGAAGGTCACGCCGACCCGGGCGCTGCCCTCGGCGCTCTCCCCGGCCGCGTTCTCGATCTTGGCGACGGCCCGGGTGAGCGCCTCCCGGTCACCGGCGCGCAGGCCCGGCAGCCCGGCCACCGCGCGGGCGGCCACCAGCAGCGCGGTGGCCTCGTCGGCGGCCAGCCGCAGCGGCTGGGCCACGTCGTCCACGTTGTGCCACCAGATCCGCTCGCCGTCGGTGTCGATGTCGAGCAGGTCGCCGCCGCGGAAGCTGGTGCCGCACATCGGCAGCACGTTGAGGTCCCCGATCAGCTCCCGCTCACTGATCCCGAACGCCCGGGCCACCTCGGCGACCTCGGCCCCGGGCCGCTCGCGCAGGTAGGTGACCAGCGACAGCATCCGCCTGGTCTGGTCGATGGCGTTGCTCATGCGTCCACCTCGCTGCGCTCGGCGGGCGCTTCGCACAATGCGCACCCTCCGATGATTCGCTCGCTGCACTCGCTCACGCGTGCCCTCCCTCGATACCCGCGACCGCCCGCAGCCGGTCGACCACATCCGCCCGCAGCTCCTCCGGCCCGAGCACCAGCACGTCCGGTCCGAACTCCGCGAGGTCGGCGCCCAGCCCGTTGCCGTACGGGATCTCCAGCTCGTCCCAGCCCTCGTCCACCCGGGTGCTGTTCAGCGCCTTGGTGCGCAGCGGGAAGCCCGCGCCCCGGCGGACCCGGACGGTCGCGGTGGCGGTGGCCCCCTCGCCCGCGAACTTGGCCACGGTGGCCCGGACGTCCACGTGCTCGGGCACGGTGCCGAGGAAGGCCCCGCCCTTGGCCTTCACTTTGCCGGTGATCCGGCTGAGCCGGAACACCCGGGCGTCACCGCGGTCCCGGTCGTACCCGGCCAGGTACCAGTGCCCGCGCCAGCACTCCAGCGCCCACGGCTCGACGCTGCGCTGCTCGACGGCGGCGGCGCCGGCCTTGCGGTACTCGAAGGTGACCGGACGGCGGTCCCGGGCGGCGGTGAGCAGCGGCTCGAACGCGGCCTCCCGGGCGGGGATGCGCGGCTCCAGGGCGGTCCGGCCCTCGGCCTCGCCGAACGGCACCCCGGCCGCGCGCAGCTTCTGCAGCGCGCCACTGGCCGCGCCGGACATCTTGGCCTGCTGCCAGACCCGGGCGGCCAGGGTGAGCGCGGCCGCCTCCTCGGCGTCCAGCGCGATCTCCGGCAGCCGGTTGCGGTCGGGGCGGGCGAGGTAGCCGAGCTCGCCGTCCAGCGCGTTCTCGTCGACGTCGATCACCAGGCCGAGCTCGCGCAGGTCGTCCTTGTCCCGCTCGAACATCCGGTTGAAGGCGTCCTCGCTGCTGTTCTGCCAGGCCTCGCGGTACGCCTCGATGGATTCCCGCAGCTCCTTCTTGGAGAGCGGACGTCTGGTGTTCATCAGGCACAGGGCGAGATTCATCAGCCGCTCTGCCTTGGCGATCGCCATCGCTGACCCTTCCGGTGTGCCCCGCCGCGCGCGGGGTGCGCCAACCGGGCGATCCTCACCCGGCGGGACCGACCGTACCGGTAGCGGTACGCACTGCAAAAGCCGCGTTCGACGCCCGATCGCCCCGGCGTGCCGTTCGGGTCCGAACACGGCCTCGGGCCGGGCCCCCGGCAGGGGTCCGGCCCGAGGTCAGCGCGGGCTCAGACCGCCAGCAGGTCGACCACGAAGATCAGGGTCGAGTGCGCCGGGATGAGCGGCGACGGCGACTGGGCGCCGTACGCCAGGTGCGACGGGATGGTCAGCTCGCGACGGCCGCCGACCTTCATGCCGGCGACGCCCTGGTCCCAGCCCTTGATGACCCGGCCGGCGCCCAGCGGGAACACGAACTCGTTGGGCGTCCGGTTCCAGCTCGCGTCGAACTCCTCGCCGGTCTCGAAGGTCACGCCGACGTAGCGCACCTTGACGGTGCTGCCCGGCTTGGCCTCCTCGCCGTCGCCGACGACGATGTCGCGGATCTGCAGCTCGGTCGGAGCATCCCCGATCGGGAAGTCGATCTCGGGCTTCTCGTTCAGGTTCACAGCCATGGTCCCTCTTCTCACGTTCGCAATTCCCTGCTCGACCAAGCGGCGGGCGCCCGCACCACGGTCCGTTCCTGGACCACGGTACGGGCGCCCGCCGCCCGTCGGGGTGCGGCCACGCGGCCGACCCCGAAGGTCACACGCCCACCATTGTCACCCGAAAAGTGGATCAGCCCTGACCGGCGTCCAGGATGTCCACCACGAAGACCAGGGTCGCACCGGGCGGGATGTCGCCCTGGCCCTTGTCCCCGTAGCCCATCGCGGCCGGGATCACCAGCTCGACCCGGCTGCCGACGGTCTGGCCCGCCAGCCCCTGGTCCCAGCCCTGGATGACCTGGCCGCCGCCGACCGCGAAGGAGAACGCCTGGCCCTTGCTGAGCGAGGAGTCGAAGACCTTGCCGTCCTTGGCCAGCGCGCCGGTGTACTGGACGACGACCTTCTCGCCCTTCTCCACCGCCGGACCGGTGCCCTTGATCAGGACGTGGGTCTTCAGCTCGGTCGGGTCCTTGGCGCCGGCCACCGGGGTGATCTCGGCCGGCTTCTTGCCGTTGTCCTTGACCTGCGGGAAGTCCGCCGGCGGCGGGGTGACGGTACCGCTCACCACGGCGTCGGGCGCGTTGGTGTTGCGGATGTCGATCACGAAGATCAGGTCGTCCTTGGCGCCGATCGACATGTCGGGCTTGCCCTGGGAGCCGAAGCCCGCGGCCGGCGGGGCCACCACCAGCAGCCGGCTGCCGGCCTTCTTCCCGATCACGGCCTGGTCCAGCGCCGGGATCAGCGCGTCGGTGCCGGCCTGGAAGATCTGCGGCTTGCCCTTGTCGTCGTACGAGCTCGGGATGTCCTTGCCGGTGTTCCAGTCCTTGCCGGTGTAGTCCACCGAGGTCCAGTTGTTCTTCTCCACCTTGGGGCCGCTGCCCTCGGACAGCACCTTCACCACGAAGGAGCCGTCGGAGGCCTCGCCCGGCACCTGGATGTCGGCCTTCTTGCCGAAGTCACCGGTGACGGTCGGCAGCACCTTGGCGCTGTCCTTGATCGGCGGCACCGGCTCGGCGCTCGGCGTCGGCGGCGCGGTCTGGGCCGCGTCCGGCTTGGCGGCCGAGGCGCTGTCCTTGGAGTCGTCCTTGTTCACCATGTACAGCGTGATGCCGCTGCCGACCAGCAACACGGCCAGCACCGTGCCGAGGATCACGCCCAGCTTTCCCACACCGGGCGGGTTCTCGTCGTACCCGGCCTCCGAGGTGTCGGACTTGCGCACGTTGCTGGCGAAGATCTGCGGGGCCTCGTCGTCCGTCTTGGTCCCGCCCGCCGTCCGCGGCCGGTCACCGGGCTGCGCCCAGCCGGCCTGCTGCGCGAGGATCGCCGGGGGGACGACGATCGACTCGCGGTCCGCCGCGATCGGGCCGCCGGGACGAGAGGCGGCCTGGTCACCCACAGAGCCGTCGTTCGCCGCGGTGCCGGCCCCGCCCGGGCTCGGCGTCTTCTCAGTCATGACTCCCCATCCATCTCGCCACAGGTCTTCCAGGTCTGCGCCCGGCGTGGTGAGCGCCGGCCTGCCGCCGCACCGCCCGCCCGGACCTCGGCGCCGGGCGGCGCCTGCCACAGTGCGAGGGCAGTATGACAGCTCAGGATGAGGGCGGACGCTTCGTTGTACGAGCGTCCGCCCAAGCGTACGGAATCCCCCCGGCGACTTCCTAGACCGCTTCCAGAATGTCGATCACGAAGACCAGCGTGGAATTCGGCGGCACCGAGCCCTGCGCCTGGTCCTTGTACCCGAGCGCCGGCGGCACCACCAGCAGCACCCGGCTACCCACGTTCTGCCCGACCAGCCCCTTGTCCCAGCCCTCGATCACGCTGCCGGTGCCGATCTGCACCGCCTGCGCGCCGCCGTGCGTCCAGGAGGCGTCGAACTGCTGGCCGTTGCTCCACAGCACCCCCGTGTACTGCACGATCAGGGTCTGTCCGCCCTTGACCGGCTTGCCCTCGCCCTTGATCAGCACCGCCTGCTGGAGGTCGGTGGGCGCGGCCTGCCCGGCCGGGATCGTGATCCCCATCGGCGCCTTGCCGTTGTCCTTGACCTGGGGCAGCGTCGCGGCCGCCTGGGTCATGTTCCCGGTCAGCGTGGAGTCCGGCGGCAGGCTCTCGATGATGTCCAGCACGAACACCACGGTGTCGCCCTTGTTGACGCCCAACTGGGTGGAGCCCTGCGCCCCGAAGGCCGCCGCCGGCGGGGCCACCACCAGCAACCGGCTGCCGACCTTCTTGTCGATCACGCTCTGGTCCAGCGCCGGCACCAGCTGCCCGCTGCCCGCCTGGTAGAGCTGCGGCTTGCCGTTGTCGTCGTACGAGCTGGGCAGGTCCTTGCCGGTGGTCCAGTCCTTCGCCGTGTAATTGACGGTCACCCAGTCGCCCTTGTTGACCGTCGACCGCTCCCCGGCGGTCACCGTGTTCACCACGAACTGGCCGCTGGGCTGGCCCTCGGGAAGGGTGATGGTGGCCTTGCTGCCGAAACCGCCACCCGAAAGAGTGGGCATCGGGGACGCCTCGCTCACCGGCGGGGGCACCGTCGGGGCGGCGCTCGCCGTGGACGGCGCCGCCGGGCCGGCCGCCTTGGGCGAGCTGCTGCAGGCCACCGCGAGCAGCAGCGGCAGGGTGAGAAGCAAACCGGCGGTGCGGCGCACGGTGGTCCTAACTGTCGGTCGAAGTCGGCTCTCCGGACTCGACGGACAGCGTATGCCCGGCACGCGTCCGGCCCCGGTAGACACCACCGGGGCCGGTCAACGCACGCGTCAGCGCCTGCCGATCACATGCCGGCGATCAGCTTCTCCACCCGCTCGTCCACCGAACGGAACGGGTCCTTGCACAGCACCGTGCGCTGCGCCTGGTCGTTCAGCTTCAGGTGCACCCAGTCCACCGTGAAGTCCCGGCGCTGCTCCTGCGCCCGGCGGATGAAGTCCCCGCGCAGCCGGGCCCGGGTGGTCTGCGGTGGGATCGACTTGGCCTCGAAGGTCTTGAGGTCGGTGGTCACCCGCTGCGCCTGGCCCTTGCCCTGGAGCAGGTAGAACAGGCCGCGCCGGCGGTGGATGTCGTGGTACGCGAGGTCGATCTGGGCCACCCGCGGGTTGGACATGCTCATCTGGTGCTTCTCGCGGTAGCGCTCGATGAGCTTGTACTTCATGATCCAGTCGATCTCGGTGGCCACCCCGTCGAGCCGCTCGGTGCGCACGGCCTCCAGGGTGCGGCCCCACAGGTCGAGGACCCGGGCGACGGTGCCGGTGTTGATGCCCTTGCGGTCGGCGAACTCCAGGGCCTTGGTGTAGTACTCCTCCTGGATGTCCAGCGCGCTGGCTTCCCGGCCGTTGGCCAGGCGCACCTGGTGGGTGCCGGTGAGGTCGTGGCTGACCTCGCGGATCGCCCGGATCGGGTTCTCCAGGGTGAGGTCGCGCATCACCACGCCGGCCTCGATCAGCCGCAGCACCAGGTCGGTGGCGCCGACCTTGAGCAGGGTGGTGGTCTCGGACATGTTGGAGTCACCGACGATCACGTGCAGCCGGCGGTAGCGCTCGGCGTCCGCGTGCGGCTCGTCCCGGGTGTTGATGATCGGGCGGGAGCGGGTGGTGGCGGAGCTGACGCCCTCCCAGATGTGCTCGGCCCGCTGGCTGACGCAGTACACCGCGCCGCGCGGGGTCTGCAGCACCTTGCCCGCGCCGCAGATCAGTTGGCGCGTGACGAGGAACGGGATCAGCACGTCGGCCAGCCGGGAGAACTCGCCGTGCCGGGCCACCAGGTAGTTCTCGTGGCAGCCGTAGGAGTTGCCGGCCGAGTCGGTGTTGTTCTTGAAGAGGTAGACGTCCCCCGCGATGCCCTCCTCGTGCAGCCGCCGCTCGGCGTCCACCAGGAGTCCCTCGAGGATGCGCTCGCCCGCCTTGTCGTGCGTCACCAGCTCGACCACGTCGTCGCACTCGGGGGTGGCGTACTCGGGGTGGGAGCCGACGTCGAGGTAGAGCCGGGCGCCGTTGCGCAGGAAGACGTTGCTGCTGCGGCCCCAGGAGACGACCCGGCGGAACAGGTACCGCGCGACCTCGTCCGGCGACAGCCTCCGCTGCCCGCGGAACGTGCAGGTCACGCCGTACTCGTTCTCCAGCCCGAAAATCCGGCGGTCCATGAGCACTCCTTTGCTGGTCGGAGCTGTCCGAAACCGCCTCCACGACGACTGGGCCGCCGCAGGGGCACCGGAGTCCCGTACGGCGATCCGCTCGCCGCACGGGACTCCGCAGGCACTACTCGTCCGACGGCGGGGTGGCCGCCGGGTCGTCCTCGTCGTCCGCCTCGGCGGACTGGTCCCCGTCGAGCAGCCGGCCGAGCTGGTTGCCCAGGATCCGCTTGAACTTGCGCTGTTGGAACCGCTGGCGGTCGAGGACCGCGACCTCCAGCTGTTCCGGGGTGAGGGCCCGCGGGCTGCCGCCGTTGGGGTCGCGGGCGAGCGAGTCCACCGCGACCTTCACCGCCTCGGTGAGGCTCATGCCGACGCGGTGGCGCTGGCCCAGGTAGTTGCCGATCGAGTCGGCGTTGCCGCCGACCACGACGTAGTTCTTCTCGTCGACGACCGAGCCGTCCGGGGTGAGCCGGTAGATCTGGTCGTTGTCCGCGGTCCGGCCGACCTCGGCGACGATCAGCTCGACCTCGTACGGCTTCTCGCCGACCGAGGAGAAGACGGTGCCCAGGGTCTGGGCGTACACGTTGGCGAGGCCCCGGGCGGTGACGTCGGCCCGGTCGTAGGAGTAGCCGCGCAGGTCGGCGTAGCGGACGCCGCCGATGCGCAGGTTCTCGAACTCGTTGTAGCGGCCGACCGCCGCGAAGGCGATCTTGTCGTAGATCTCGGAGACCTTGTGGAGCGCCCTGGAGGTGTTCTCCGCGACGAAGACGATGCCGTCGGCGTAGGTGAGCACGACCACGCTGCGGCCGCGAGCGATGCCCTTGCGGGCGTACTCCGCGCGGTCCGCCATGGCCTGCTGGGGCGAGACGTAGAACGGTGTCGACACCGGCGGTCGTCCCTTTCCTGTGAGGTGATGGCTAGATCAGCGGGGCCTGCGGGCCGTTGGGCCGGGTCAGGCGCTCGTCGGTGATGGCGACCGCGGTCTCCGCGACCTCGGCGTCGGTGAGCCGGCGGAAGCCGTCCTCGGTGATCAGCGAGACGATCGGGAAGATCTTGCGGGCCAGGTCCGGGCCGCCGGTGGCGGAGTCGTCGTCCGCCGCGTCGTACAACGCCTGGACGACCAGGGTGACGGCCTGCTCGGCCGTCAGGTCCTCGCGGTACAGCTTCTTCATCGAGCCGCGGGCGAAGACCGAACCCGAGCCGGTGGCGGCGAAGCCGCGCTCCTCGGAGCGCCCGCCGGTGACGTCGTAGTTGAAGATCCGGCCGCGGCCCAGGTCGAGGTCGTAGCCGGCGAAGATCGGCACCACCGCGAGGCCCTGCATCGCCATGCCCAGGTTGCCCCGGATCATGCTGGTGAGGCGGTTGGCCTTGCCCTCCAGGGAGAGCGTGGTGCCCTCGATCTTCTCGTAGTGCTCCAGCTCCAGCTGGAACAGCCGCACCATCTCGACCGCGAGGCCGGCGGTGCCGGCGATGCCGACCGCGCTGTACTCGTCGGCCGGGAACACCTTCTCGATGTCGCGCTGGGCGATGACGTTGCCCATGGTCGCCCGGCGGTCACCGGCGATCACCACACCGCCGTCGAAGACCGCGGCCACGATCGTGGTCCCGTGCGGGGCCTCCACCACCGATCCCTCGGGGAGCCCGCCGCGACCGGGGATCAGCTCCGGCTTGTGCTCGGCGAGGAAGTCGAGGAACGAGGAGGACCCCGGGGTCAGGAAGGCAGCCGGTAGACGCCCGGTGCCACGAGTGTTGGCTTCCACACGATTCCTTCCAGGTAGCTTGAAGCGCGCAATGCCCGCACCCTACCCGCCGACGATCACTGTCCACGCGTGGAGGGGCCGGAGCCGGACGGCCGGGCGGACGTTGCCACCCGACCGTCCGGGACGGTCACGACCGTGAATTCCCGAATACCGGGAACGGACTATTGCCCACCCTTCTGGACAAATCCACGCACGAAATCCTCGGCATTGCTCTCGAGCACTTCGTCGATTTCGTCCAGCACCGCGTCGACGTCGTCGCTCAGCTTTTCCTGGCGCTCCTTGAGGTCATCGGAATTCTGGGTTTCCGCGACTTGCTCCTCGACCTCCTCGGAGGAGCGGTTTGCCCGCTGCTGGCCGCCGCCGGTATCCTTGCTCGCCATTTCCCTCACCCCGCTCGAATCGTCTGGCACGGTTTGGTCGGTCGGTCGTTGCCGGTTGGCACCGACCCTATACACAAGGTGCGACTGCCGCTCCCGGTTTGCCGGTGGCGCTTCCTGTCCAACACCCGCTGCCACCCCGGATGATTCCCATTCGGCGGACGTTCACCCGTGGTGATCGAAAAGTTACCCACCGGCCAGGACGCGCAGCAGGTCCTCCGCCGTGCGGCAGCGGTCCAGCAGCTCCTTGACGTGGTTGCGGGTGCCGCGCAGCGGCTCCAGGGTGGGCACCCGCTGCAGGGAGTCCCGGCCCGGCAGGTCGAAGATCACCGAGTCCCAGGAGGCCGCCGCGACGTGCTCCGCGTACTGCTCCAGGCAGCGCCCGCGGAAGTAGGCCCTGGTGTCCTCCGGGGGCTTGGAGACGGCCCGCTCGACCTCCTCCTCGGTCAGCAGCCGCTCGAACCGGCCGCGGGCCACCAGACGGTTGTACAGCCCCTTCTCGGCCCGTACGTCGCTGTACTGGAGGTCGACCAGATGCAGCCGCGGGTTGTTCCACTCCAGGGCGTCCCGGCTGCGGTAGCCCTCCAGGATCTCCCGCTTGGCGATCCAGTCCAGCTGCTTGGAGAGCGACATCGGGTCGCGCTCCAGCCGCCCGAGGACGTCCTCCCAACGCGCCAGCACGTCCACGGTCTGCTCGTCCGCGTCGGTGCCGAAGCGGTCCTCGACGTACTTGCGGGCCAGCTCGAAGTACTCCAGCTGCAGCTGGACGGCGGTGAGCTTGCGCCCGTTGCGCAGGGTGATCAGGTGCTTGAGGGTCGGGTCGTGGGAGACCCGGTGCAGGGTGCGCACCGGCTGGTCGACGGCGAGGTCGGAGGCGATGAAGGAGTCCTCGATCATCGACAGGACCAGCGAGGTGGTGCCCAGCTTGAGGTAGGTGGAGATCTCGGAGAGGTTGGCGTCCCCGATGATCACGTGCAGCCGGCGGTACTTCTCGGCGTCGGCGTGCGGTTCGTCCCGGGTGTTGATGATCGGCCGCTTGAGGGTGGTCTCCAGGCCGACCTCGACCTCGAAGTAGTCCGCCCGCTGGCTGATCTGGAAGCCGTGCGCCGAGCCGTCCTGGCCGATGCCGACCCGGCCGGCGCCGGTGACCACCTGGCGGGAGACGAAGAAGGGGGTGAGGTGGCGGACGATGTCGGCGAACGGCGTCGCCCGCTTCATCAGGTAGTTCTCGTGGGTGCCGTAGGAGGCGCCCTTGTTGTCGGTGTTGTTCTTGTACAGGTGGATGTTCTGCCCGTTGGGCAGTTCCAGCGCGCGCTGGGCCGCGGCCGCCATGATCCGCTCGCCGGCCTTGTCCCACAGCACGGCGTCGCGCGGGTTGGTCACCTCGGGCGAGCTGTACTCGGGGTGCGCGTGGTCCACGTAGAACCGGGCCCCGTTGGTCAGGATGACGTTGGCGAGGCCGATGTCCTCGTCGGTCAGCTGGCTCGCGTCCGCCACCTCGCGCGCGAGGTCGAAGCCCCGCGCGTCGCGCAGCGGGTTCTCCTCCTCGAAGTCCCAGCGGGCCCGCCGTGCCCGGTGCATCGCCGCCGCGTACGCGTTGACGATCTGGGACGAGGTGAGCATGGCGTTGGCGTTGGGGTGCCCGGGCACGGAGATCCCGTACTCGGTCTCGATGCCCATCACGCGCCGTACGGTCATGCGGCCCTCCTTGCCCGGTGCACCGCCCCCGACGGGCGGAACACGCTGACGTACCGCTGAACAACACCGACGCCGGACGTCTGCCCGCGGACGGTGGGTCGAGCCTATTTCCCGGCGCCGATCGGCGGGCCCCGAGACGCGCCGTCCGGCTGCGGGGCCGCGAGGCGCCACAGCCGGACGGTGTGCGTACAGCTCCGGGGACCGCTGCCGGCCCGGACAACCGTGTGCTTACAGGTACTGCCCCGTGTTGGCGACAGTGTCGATCGAGCGGCCGGACTCGGCGCCCTGCTTGCCGGTGACCAGCGTGCGGATGAAGACGATCCGCTCGCCCTTCTTGCCGGAGATGCGGGCCCAGTCGTCCGGGTTGGTGGTGTTCGGCAGGTCCTCGTTCTCCTTGAACTCGTCCACGCAGGCGGCGAGCAGGTGGGAGACGCGCAGACCGCGCTGACCGTGGTCGAGGAAGTCCTTGATGGCCATCTTCTTCGCGCGGTCGACGATGTTCTGGATCATGGCACCGGAGTTGAAGTCCTTGAAGTACAGGACCTCCTTGTCACCGTTCGCGTAGGTGACCTCCAGGAAGCGGTTCTCCTCGGTCTCGGAGTACATCCGCTCCACGACCGACTGGATCATCGCCGCCACCGTGGCCTCGACGGAGCCGTCGTGCTCCTTGAGGTCGTCCGGGTGGAACGGCAGCGAGTCCCTGAGGTACTTGGAGAAGATGTCCTTCGCGGCCTCGGCGTCCGGGCGCTCGATCTTGATCTTGACGTCCAGGCGGCCGGGCCGCAGGATCGCCGGGTCGATCATGTCCTCTCGGTTCGAGGCGCCGATGACGATGACGTTCTCGAGGCCCTCCACGCCGTCGATCTCGGCGAGCAGCTGCGGGACGATGGTGTTCTCCACGTCCGAGCTGACGCCGGAGCCGCGGGTGCGGAACAGCGACTCCATCTCGTCGAAGAAGACGATGACGGGCGTGCCCTCGCCCGCCTTCTCCCGGGCTCGCTGGAAGACCAGGCGGATCTGCCGCTCGGTCTCGCCCACGTACTTGTTGAGCAGCTCGGGGCCCTTGATGTTGAGGAAGTAGCTCTTCCCCTGGGGGCGGCCGGTGACCTCGGCGACCTTCTTGGCCAGCGAGTTGGCGACCGCCTTGGCGATCAGCGTCTTGCCGCAGCCGGGCGGGCCGTAGAGCAGCACGCCCTTGGGCGGGCGCAGCTCGTACTCCTTGAACAGGTCGGCGTGCAGGTACGGCAGCTCGACCGCGTCGCGGATCAGCTCGATCTGGTTGTTCAGGCCGCCGATCTGGCGGTAGTCGATGTCCGGGACCTCCTCGAGGACCAGCTCCTCGACCTCGGACTTCGGCACGACCTCGTACACGTAGCCGGAGCGGGGCTCCAGCAGCAGGGCGTCCCCCGCCCGGATGGTGACCTCGCGCAGCGGTTCGGCGAGGCGCACCACGCGCTCCTCGTCGGTGTGGCCGATGACCAGGGCGCGCTCGCCGTCCTCGAGGATCTCCTTGAGGGTGACGATCTCGCCGATGCGCTCGAAGGCCATCGCGTCCACGATGTTGAGGGCCTCGTTGAGCATCACTTCCTGGCCGCGCCGCAGTTCGTCGAGGGCGACGTTCGGACTGACGTTGACGCGGAGCTTGCGACCGCCGGTGAAGATGTCGGCGGTACCGTCCTCGTTCGCCTCGAGGAAGGTGCCGAACCCGGCCGGCGGCTGTGCCAGCCGGTCCACTTCCTCCTTGAGGGCCACGATCTGGTCGCGGGCCTCGCGCAGGGTGGAGGCGAGTCGTTCGTTCTGGGCGGTCACGCCGGCCAGGTTGGTCTGGAGCTCGACGATCCGCTCTTCGAGGATTCTCGAATTGCGCGGCGAGTCGGCGAGCTTGCGGCGCAGTACGGCGATTTCCTGCTCAAGGTACGAGACCTGAGCGGCCTCGTCGGAACCACGAGCGGGCCTGCCGGTGCTGCGGTTGTAGTCGTCATCGTGGGCTGCCACGGTCCTCACCTCCTCCGGGGAGCTGGACGCTTCCAGACCCTACCTGGGACCAGGGGTCCGTAAACCCCTAGATCAAGAAAGATGGAACGGGCGTGTCCGATCTTCGCCCCAGCGTGCTTCCCCTCTGCTAAGGGGATACCCACCGCGCACCACCCAAAGCGGGCCAGATGTATCGTCGAGCGAAGTGATATCCGATCGCGACCGCCGTGCTTGGGTCCGATCGTTGTACGAATGGCGGGATTGCTCCAGGAATAGGGGCGACCCGGGACAGAAACGGCAGGGGACCATGTCGGTGACCGAGCAGACCGCGGCGGCGACCGAGGAGCTGGAGGTGTGGATCGACCAGGATCTGTGCACCGGCGACGGCATCTGCGCCCAGTACGCGCCCGAGGTCTTCGAGCTGGACATCGACGGACTCGCGTACGTGAAGGGCCCGGACGACGAGCTGCGCCAGCAGCCCGGGGAGACCGCCCCGGTGCCGCTGACGCTCCTTCAGGACGTGGTGGACTCGGCGAAGGAGTGCCCCGGCGACTGCATCCACGTGCGCCGGGTCGCCGACCGGGTCGAGGTCTACGGGCCGGACGCCGAATAACTCCTAAGCGGAGCCTGCCGGGGCGGCGGTCTGGAAGCGTTGCCAGCCGCCGCCCTTGTGCGCCCAGGTGAGGTCGAGTGAGACGTCGGGTCGGAAGCGTGGCACGCCGTCGCTCGAATACCCCTGCGCGCGGCCGGTGATGGCGCCGTCGGAGCGCACCGCGAGCCGGCTCAGGGTGAGGTTCTCCCGCTCGGTCAGCAGGGTGGCGACCACCACCGGGCGCTCGCCCGGGCCGAAGCCGAGCAGGTAGACGGAGTCCGGCGGGGTGCCGGTGTCGGTGGCGCACTGCGCGGCGACGACCGTACCGGGACGTCCGTCGCCCAGCTCGGCGGGCACGCTGAGCACCGTCCTGACCGGGAACGGGCCGCAGTCCATCGGCAGTTGGGCCCGGGCCGGGTCGGGGGCGGCGCTCGCGGCGAGGGCCCTGGGGGTGCCGCCGGCGGCCAACGGGGTGCCGGTCGCCGGGGAGGCGGCGAGGGCCGCGGCCACCACCGCGCCGCAGCCGGCCAGGGCAACGGCCCAGTGCCAGGGGGCGGTTCGCGCGTGACCGGGCCCGGTGCGGCCCCGCGATGTCTGCTGTCCAGCCGTCGCCGTCGTCCCGACCGCGGTCTCCACCAGGCGTCCCCTCCAGAGCTCCAGGAGCTGGTCTGCGTGAGCGAGCATCGTCCCACACCGTGCCCATCCGCGGTCGGCCGGGGAGCCGAAGGGCGCGCCGGTGCCGAAAGCGACGAGCGCCGGAATGAGGAACGTCGGCGCCTGGTCGGAGCGCCCGGAGGCAAGCCGGCGACAAACGGAAGGGGTGGCGCGAGCGTGACGCTCGCACCACCCCTTCTTCAGGTTCGGACTCAGCCCAGGTCGGGCTGCTCGGCCTCGGAGTCGCGGGCGGCCTTGCGGGCCGCGGCGCGCTCCTGCAGGGTCGGCTCGGGCGCCCCGCTGTCGTAGTCCTCGCCGTAGGCGCCCTTGGCCGGGCGGCGGCGGCGCAGCGGCGGCTCGACGCCGTCCGCCAGGCGGCGGGCGGTGAGCAGGAAGCCGGTGTGGCCGATCATCCGGTGGTCCGGGCGGACGGCCAGGCCCTCCAGGTGCCAGGTGCGGACCATGGTCTCCCAGGCCTGCGGCTCGGTGAAGGTGCCGTGCTCGCGCAGCGCCTCGACGGTCTTGGACATCTGCGTGGTGGTGGCCACGTAGCAGCAGATGAGGCCGCCGGGGACGAGCGCCTTGGAGGCGACGTCCAGGCACTCCCAGGGGGCCAGCATGTCGAGGATGACGCGGTCGACGTCGGTCTCGACCAGGTTGTCCTGGAGGTCGCCGACGGTCAGCTTCCACGCCGGGTGGGGGCCGCCGAAATAGCGCTCGACGTTGCCCTGGGCGATGTCCGCGAAGTCCTGCCGGCGCTCGTAGGAGGCCAGCATGCCCTGCTCGCCGACGGCGCGCAGCAGGTAGGTGCTGAGCGCCCCGGAGCCGACACCCGCCTCGACCACGCGGGCACCCGCGAAGATGTCGGCCATCGCCAGGATCTGCCCCGCGTCCTTGGGGTAGATCACGGCGGCGCCGCGCGGCATGGACAGGACGTAGTCGGGGAGCAGGGGGCGCAGCGCGAGGTACGGGACGTTCCCCGTGGTGCGCACGACCGTGCCTTCGGGGGCGCCGATCAGCTCGTCGTGCGGGAACGCACCCTTGTGGGTGTGGAACTGGTTCCCGGCCTGGAGCGTGAACGTGTAGTGGCGACCCTTGGGGTCGGTCAGCTGGACCTGGTCCCCGACCTGGAAGGGCCCGCGTCGGCGGGCGGCACCGGTCGGTTCGGACATGCGGCCAATCCTAAGGGAAGCGGGGCGCGCCGCCTCACCAGGCCTGGTCACCTGCCCGAGACGGCGGCGGTGAGACGCTGCTCGATGTCGGTGAGCGCGGCCACGCCGTACACCCGGCCGTCCGCCTCGACCACCAGGTACTCCCCCGCCGGGGTGGCCTGGATGGCCCGCAGCAGGTCCTCGCCGCGGAGGTCGGCGTCCAGCCGCAGCCCGGGCTCGAGGTCGCGGGCGAGCGGGCCGACTGCCACCCAGGGGCGGCGGTGCTCCGGTACGGCGCGTACCGCGGACTCGCGGACGATGGCGATCGGATCGCCCCGGCCGTCCACCACCACGACCGCGCCGGCCTCGGCCTCGCGGGCCCGGCGCATCGCCTCGCCGAGCGGGGTGTCGGCGGTGACCTCGACGGTGCGGCGGGCCAGGTCGCGCAGCCGCAGTTCGGGCAGCGCCTCCTTGAGCCGGGCGTTGCGCAGGCTGCCGGTGGCGCCGTTCCAGATGATCGCGGCCAGCACGGCGGCCAGCACCGCGTCCACCAGGGTGTCGGTGGTGGTGCGCTGGCCACCGCGGGAGGCGCTGACCAGCGGTAGGCCGATCAGCACCACGATGGCGAGCGCCCGGCCGATCCAGGCGGCGGCCACCGTGCCGGTCATCGCCTTGCCGGTGACCGCCCAGACCACGGCGCGCAGCATCCGGCCGCCGTCCAGCGGCAGACCGGGCAGCAGGTTGAAGGCGGCGACCACCAGGTTGGAGACCATCAGGCCGGTCAGCAGCACCCCGGGCACGCTGGACAGTTCGACGGCGCGCAGCGCGAGGTAGAAGACGCCGCCGAGCACCAGGGAGAGCAGCGGGCCGACGAAGGCCAGCCAGAACTCTCGCCAGGGGCTCGCGGCCTCGTTCTCGATCTCGGAGACGCCGCCGAAGAACTGCAGCTGGATCCGCCGCACCCCGAGCTTGTAGCGCAGCGCGACCAGGGTGTGGGCGAGTTCGTGCACCAGCACGGAGGCGTAGAAGGCGACCGCGAAGAAGAACGCCAGCAGGTAGCGCACGCCGCTGCCGAGTTCGGGCAGGACGTCGCCGAGCTGTCCGCCGAACACCCAGGTGATCAGGGCGGCGATGACGAACCAGGACGGGGTGACGTAGATGGGCACGCCGAAGGGGCGCCCCATCAGGATGCCGCCGCCGCGCTCCGGGGGCGGCCCGGTGGGGCGCCCGCCGTCCTGCGGTGGCTGCTCGGAGGTCTGCTGCCCCCTGGTGTCGCTCACCGTGATCCCTTCGGTCGTCCGCCCGTCGTGCCCCCGGTGCGCCCACGCTACGTGATCGCGGCCACTTGGTGCCGCGCGCCCCTCTGTCAGGCTTCATACCCACTGGACCGGCCCCGGACCGGGCCGGGGGAAAGCCGCCGTGGCAGCACGGTGGCAGCGGGATGACAGCAAAGGGCAATAGGGTCGTAGCCATGCAGCAGACCGACACCAGCAGTGCCGCCGGGGCTCCGGCGCGCCCGGCGGCGCCCCCGACCGGGCTGTCCCCGTCCCGCGCGGGGGACTTCCTCACCTGTCCCCTGCTGTACCGGCTGCGGGTGATCGACCGGCTGCCCGAGCCGCCGAGCGCGGCGGCGACCCGGGGCACCCTGGTGCACGCGGTGCTGGAGCGGCTGTTCGACAGCCCGGCGGCCGAGCGGACGCCGGAGCGGGCGCTGGGCCTGCTGCGCCCGCAGTGGGAGCGCCTGCTGGGCGAGCGCCCGGAGCTGGGCTCGCTGTTCCCCGACGACCCGGACGGCGCGGCGCTGACCCGCTGGCTGGCGGACGCCGAGAAGCTGGTCGGCCAGTGGTTCCGGCTGGAGGACCCGCCCCGGCTGCACCCGGTGGAGCGGGAGCTCTACGTGGAGACGGCCCTGGAGTCGGGGCTGCTGCTGCGCGGCTACATCGACCGGGTGGACGTCGCCCCCACCGGCGAGGTCCGGCTGGTGGACTACAAGACCGGCCGGGCGCCCTCGCGGGACTTCGAGGGCAAGGCGATGTTCCAGATGAAGTTCTACGCGCTGGTGGTGTGGCGCTGGAAGGGCGTGATCCCCAAGCGCCTCCAGCTGGTCTACCTCGGCGGCGGCGGGGACGTGGTCAGCTACGACCCGGACGAGGCCGATCTGCTCGCGGTGGAGCGCAAGCTGCAGGCGCTGTGGGAGCGGATCAGCCACGCGGTGGCCACCGGGGACTTCCCGGCCACCCGCAACCGGCTCTGCGACTGGTGCGACCACCAGGCGAGCTGCCCGGAGTTCGGCGGCACCCCGCCGCCGTACCCGCTGCCCGTGCCGGCACAAGCCCGTACGTCGGATGAGAGCGATCCCACGGGGGATCCGATGAGCAAGGAGTCCTAGTGACGATCCGTGTGCTGCTGGTCGACGACCAGCCGCTGCTGCGCACCGGTTTCCGGATGATCCTGGAGGCCGAGTCCGACCTGGTGGTGGTCGGTGAGGCCGGCGACGGTCAGCAGGCGCTGGACCAGGTGCGGGCGCTGCAGCCCGACGTGGTGCTGATGGACATCCGGATGCCGCGGATGGACGGCGTCGAGGCGACCCGCCGGATCGCCGGTCCGGGCCGGGACGGCCCGGCCAAGGTGCTGGTGCTGACCACCTTCGACCTGGACGAGTACGTGGTGGAGGCGCTGCGCGCGGGCGCCAGCGGCTTCCTGCTGAAGGACGTCCCGGCGGAGGAGCTGGTGCAGGCGATCCGGGTGGTCGCGGACGGCGCGGCGATGTTGGCGCCGAGCATCACCCGCCGGCTGCTGGACATGTACGCCACCAAGCTGCCCTCGGGCGAGGAGGCGCCGCCGCAGGCGCTGAGCGCGCTGACCGAGCGGGAGTTGGAGGTGCTGAAGCTGGTGGCGCGCGGGCTGTCGAACGCGGAGATCGCGGCCGAGCTGTTCGTCAGCGAGACGACCGTGAAGACCCACGTCGGGCACGTGCTGACCAAGCTCCAGCTGCGCGACCGGGTGCAGGCGGCGGTGTACGCCTACGAGAGCGGGCTGGTGCGGCCGGGCACGCTGTAGACACCGCGGCGGCCCGCCGCCTCTCCCGGGTCCGGGGGAGGCGGCGGGCCGCCGTGCGCGGGGCGCTACTTCTTGTTGCGGCCGATCTCCCAGAAGCGGAAGACGCCGGTGGTGTCGGTGGTCGACTCGACGCCGGTGACGTACGGCTTGGCCGCGAAGAAGGCCTTGGTCTGGAACATCGGGATCAGCGGCACGTTCTCCGCGACGATGCCCTGGACCTGGTTGTAGATCCCGTTCACGGCGCCGCGGTCGGCCTGCTTGAGACCTTCCGGCAGCAGCTTCTGACTGACCCGCTCGTCCACCCACCCGGTGTGGTAGACGCTGTCCTCGGTGACCAGCGGCCCGATGTAGTTGTCAGGGTCCGGGTAGTCCGCGGTCCATCCGACCAGGTACGCCTGGTACTTGCCCTCGCTCCGGCCCTTCTGGTAGGCGGTCGAGTCGTTCTCGATCTGGGTGGTGACCTGGAACAGGCCGCCGGTCTCCAACTGGCGCTTCAGCGTGTCGATCTCGCTGGTGCCGGTGCGCGAGCGCCCCGAGGCGAGGTTGAGCTTGACCGGCGTGGGGATCTTGGCGGCGGCGAGGTACGCCTTGGCCTTGCTGACGTCCGGCTCGTTGTACTTGTCGTAGAAGGCGGTGTTGTGGCCGGTGATGCCGGTCGGGACCATCGAGTACAGCGGCTGGACGGTGCGCGCGAAGACATCGCGGGCGAGGGCCTTCCGGTCGACCAGCTGCGCCACGGCCTGACGGACGGCGAGGTTCCCGGTGGTGGCGTCCTTGGTGTTGAAGGCGATCGAGTTGGTGTCGGAACTCTCGCCCTGGACGACGGTCAGACCGCCCTTGCCGTTCTGCTGGTCGTCGAGGATCCGGGCGGCGGTGTTCGGCTCCAGGCTGTTGTCGGTGAGGTCGACGCCGCCCTTGTCCAACTCGTCCTTCAGCGCGGTGGGGCTGTCGAAGTACCGCACGGTGAACTTGTCGTTCTGCAGCTTGGCGTCGCCGGCGTACTTGCCGTTGGGAGTCAGCACGACCTTGGCGAGGACCTTGGCGCTACCGCCCTCGGGGGTCATGGTCTCGACCGAGTCGAGCTTGTACGGGCCGGAGCCGACGACCTTGTCGTTGTCGAGCAGCTTGTCGGCCGGGTAGACCTCGTGGTCGACGATGGCGCCGGCCGGGGTGGCCAGCTTGGCCGGCAGGGTCGCGTCGGCCGTCGAGAGCTGGAAGACCACCTCGTTGTCGCCCTTGGCCTCGACCGACTTGATCGTGTCCAGCAGGCCGCCCGGACCGTTCGGGTCCTTGATCTTCTTGGTGCGCTCGATCGAGAACACGACGTCGGCGGCGGTGAGCGGGTGGCCGTTGGAGAACTTCTGGCCGGGGCGGAGCACGCAGTGGTACTGGGTGGCGTCGCCGCTGGTGAACTCGCAGGACTGGGCGGCGTCCGGGGTCGGGGAGCTGGCGGCGGGAGGGAAGGCGAGCAGCGACTGGAAGGTGTTGGAGAGCACCAGCCACGAGCCGGTGTCATAGGCGCCGGCCGGGTCCAGGACGCTGGTAAGGCCGCGGGTGCCCATGGTGATCGACTTGCCGCTGTCCCCCTTCACGGCGTCGGTGACCGATCCGCAACCGGCCACCGTCACGGCGACCAGACCGGCGCAGCCGAGTGCTGCCAGGCGTTCAGCTGAAGTCTTCACGGGAGCGTCCTTCGGGGGTGTCACGAACCCGAGTAGCGTGCCATATCGAACACGCACGACCGATACCCGTGCAGATGACGTTTGGGACACGGTGGTTGGGGGCATCGCGACATGCCCGACGAGTTGTCAGCCAATGCCCGTTTTCTCCCCGGCCAACTCGACACAGATGCCGGGCGGGGCCGTTTACCGGCGGGTAGGGACGGGGCGCAATGAGATAACAATCACATCCCGCACTCGCGGCTCCCCTTGACCCCGCTACACCCGCGAGGCAACCAGCGAGCGCAGCAGTTCGAGATCGACCTGCTCCAGCGAGGGCAGCACCAGCCGCCCGGGCGCTGCCTCGATCGGCGCCACCGAGGGCACCGCGATCACCGGGCAGCCGGCCGCCTCGCCCGCGCGCACCCCGGTCGGGGTGTCCTCGACGACCACGCAGCGGGCCGGCTCCGCGCCCAGCCGGCGGGCCGCCTCCAGGTACGGGTCCGGGAACGGCTTGGTGCGCGGCACCTCGTCCCCGGCGATGGTGAAGGCGAAGCGCTCGGCGCCCAGCGAGCGCAGCACGATGTCGATCACGTGCCGGTGCGAGGCGGACACCATCGCGGCCGGGACGCCGTGCGCGGCAAGGGTGTTGAGCAGCCGCTCGGCGCCCGGCATCAGCGGCACGCCGCCGGCCAGCAGGTCGACGAAGCGCTGGTTGACCAGCACGCCCAGGTCGGCCGGGGCGATGTCCACCCCGGTGCGGGCGACCAGGTAGTCCATCACCCGGGTCATCGGGCCGCCGACCACGTGGGCCCGGTCCTGCTCGTCCAGCTGGTGGCCCAGCTCGGCGAAGAGGGTGACCTCGGCCTGCCACCAGAAGTCCTCGGTGTCCACCAGCGTCCCGTCCATGTCCAGCAGCACCGCCTGCAGGCCGCGGTCGTCCCCGTGGTCGAGCGCCAGGGCGGTGGTGGAGCTGGTGGTCATGGCGAGTCCTTCCGGCAGTACCCCGCGGAGCCGTCGGACGTCCCTCGGGGATGGCACAGGCCGGCCCGCTGGTGAGCGGACCGGCCCGTTCAGGATCATCCAGGATACGCCCGCTTCGCCCGGAAAGAGCGAACGGAGAAGGGCGTACGGATTACCGCGCGTTGAAGTACTTCGCCTCCGGGTGGTGGATCACGATCGCGTCGGTGGACTGCTCCGGGTGCAGCTGGAACTCCTCGGAGAGCACCACGCCGATCCGCTCGGGCTTCAGCAGTTCGGCGATCTTGGCCCGGTCCTCCAGCTCGGGGCAGGCCCCGTAGCCGAGCGAGAAGCGGGCGCCCCGGTACTTGAGCGCGAACATCGCTTTCAGATCAGGCCCGGTCTTGACGTCCTGCGGGTCTTCCCCGTGGAAGCCCAGCTCGTAGCGGACCCGGGCGTGCCAGAACTCGGCGAGCGCCTCGGCCAGCTGCACCGAGAGGCCGTGCAGCTCCAGGTAGTCGCGGTAGGAGTTCCCGGCGAACAGCTCGTTGGCCGCCTCCGAGATCCGGTTGCCCATGGTGACCACCTGCAGGCCGACCACGTCCCGCTCGCCGGACTCCTCCGGGCGGAAGAAGTCCGCCAGGCAGAGCCGGCGGCCGCGGCGCTGGCGGGGGAAGGTGAAGCGGGTCCGCTCGGTGCCGTCCTCGTGGAAGACGATCAGGTCGTCGCCCTTGGAGTTGGCCGGGTAGTAGCCGTAGACCACGGCCGCCTCCAGCCAGCCCTCGGTCTGCAGCCGGTCCAGCCAGGCCCGCAGCCGCGGCCGGCCCTCGGTCTCCACCAGTTCCTCGTAGGACGGGCCGTCGCCGTTGCGGGCGGCCTTCAGGCCCCACTGGCCCTTGAACAGCGCGTCCTCGTCCAGCCAGGAGGCGTAGTCGGCGAACGGGATGCCCTTGACGATCCGGTCGCCCCAGAACGGCGGGGTGGGCAGGGTGTTGTCCAGCGCGACGTCGGAGCGGATCTGGCCGAGGTTGACCTCGGGCTCCGGCTCCTCCACCTCGACCCGGGCGTGCCGGCGCTGCTTGAGCTCCGGCAGGGTCGCGCCGGGCACGCCGCGCTTGACCGCGACCAGCGCGTCCATCAGCCGCAGGCCCTCGAAGGCGTCCCGGGCGTAGCGGACCTCGCCCTCGTAGATCTCGTGCAGGTCCTGCTCGACGTAGGCGCGGGTCAGGGCGGCGCCGCCGAGGATCACCGGGAAACTGGCGGCCAGCTTGCGCTGGTTCAACTCCTCCAGGTTCTCCTTCATGATCACGGTGGACTTCACCAGCAGGCCGGACATGCCGATCACGTCCGCGTTGTGCTCCTGCGCGGCGTCCAGGATCGCCGAGACCGGCTGCTTGATGCCCAGGTTGACCACGTTGTAGCCGTTGTTGGACAGGATGATGTCGACCAGGTTCTTGCCGATGTCGTGGACGTCGCCCTTGACGGTGGCCAGCACGATGGTGCCCTTGCCCTCGCTGTCCGACTTCTCCATGTGCGGCTCCAGGTGGGCCACCGCGGTCTTCATCACCTCGGCGGACTGGAGCACGAACGGCAGCTGCATCTGGCCGGAGCCGAAGAGGTCGCCGACCACCTTCATGCCGGACAGCAGGGTGTCGTTGATGATCTCCAGCGCCGGGCGCTCGGCCAGCGCCTCGTCCAGGTCGGCCTCCAGGCCGTTGCGTTCGCCGTCGATGATCCGGCGCTGCAGCCGCTCCTCCAGCGGGAGGGCGGCCAGCTCCTGCGCCTTGGAGGCCTTGACCGAGGCGGTGGAGACGTTCTCGAACAGCTCCAGCAGGCGCTGCAGCGGGTCGTAGCCGTCCCGGCGGCGGTCGTGGACCAGGTCCAGGGCGGCCTCGCGCTGGTCCTCCGGGATCCGGGAGATCGGCAGGATCTTGGAGGCGTGCACGATCGCCGAGTCCAGGCCGGCCTCCACGCACTCGTGCAGGAAGACCGAGTTGAGCACCACCCGGGCGGCCGGGTTGAGGCCGAAGGAGATGTTCGACAGGCCGAGGGTGGTCTGCACCTTCGGGTGGCGGCGCTTGAGTTCGCGGATCGCCTCGATGGTCTCGATGCCGTCCCGGCGGGACTCCTCCTGGCCGGTGGCCAGGGTGAAGGTGAGGCAGTCGACCAGGATCGAGCCCTCGTCGATGCCGTAGTCGGTGGTCAGCTCGGCGATCAGCCGCTCGGCGATCTCCACCTTCTTGTCCGCCGTACGGGCCTGGCCCTGCTCGTCGATGGTCAGCGCGATCAGCCCGGCGCCGTGCTCGCGGGCCAGCGAGGCGATCCTGCCGAAGCGCGAGTCGGGGGCGTTGCCGTCCTCGTAGTTGACCGAGTTGAGCACCGCGCGGCCGCCGAGCGCCTCCAGGCCGGCCTGCAGCACCGGCGGCTCGGTGGAGTCCAGCACGATCGGCAGGGTGGAGGCGGTGGCCAGCCGGCCGGCGATCTCCTTCATGTCGGCGACGCCGTCGCGGCCGACGTAGTCCACGCACAGGTCCAGCAGGTGCGAGCCGTCCCGGATCTGGTCACGGGCGATCTCCACGCAGGCCTGCCAGTCGCCGGCCAGCATCGACTCGCGGAACTTCTTCGAGCCGTTGGCGTTGGTGCGCTCGCCGATCGCCAGGTACGAGGTGTCCTGGCGCAGCGGCACCGCCTGGTAGAGCGAGGCGGCCGAGGGCTCCGGCTGGGGCTCGCGCCGGGTGATCGGGCGGCCCTGGACCTTCTCGACCACCTGGCGCAGGTGCTCCGGGGTGGTGCCGCAGCAGCCGCCGACCAGCGAGAGGCCGTACTCGCGGGTGAACACGTCGTGCGCCTCGGCCAGTTCGGCCGGGGAGAGCGGGTAGTGGGCGCCGTCCTTGCCGAGCACCGGCAGGCCCGCGTTGGGCATGCAGGACAGGCCGATCCTGGCGTTCTTGGCCAGGTAGCGCAGGTGCTCGCTCATCTCGGCCGGGCCGGTGGCGCAGTTGAGGCCGATGCAGTCGACGCCGAGCGGCTCCAGCGCGGTCAGCGCGGCGCCGATCTCGGAGCCGAGCAGCATGGTGCCGGTGGTCTCCACCGTCACCTGCACCAGCAGCGGCAAGTCCAGCCCGGCCTCGGCCAGGGCGCGCTTGGAGCCGAGGATCGCGGCCTTGGTCTGCAGCAGGTCCTGGCTGGTCTCCACCAGCAGCGCGTCGGCGCCGCCGGCGATCAGGCCGGCCGCGTTCTGCTGGAAGCCGTCGCGCAGCGTCTCGTACGGGGCGTGGCCGAGGGTCGGCAGCTTGGTGCCGGGGCCGATCGAGCCGAGCACCCAGCGGGGGCGGCCGTCGGCGGCGTGGGCGTCGGCCACCTCGCGGGCGATCCGGGCACCGGCCTCGGACAGCTCGAAGATGCGGTCGGCGATCTCGTACTCGCCCAGCGCGGCGTAGTTGGCGCCGAAGGTGTTGGTCTCGACGCAGTCCACGCCCACCGCGAAGTAGGCCTCGTGGACGGAGCGGACGATGTCCGGGCGGGTGATGTTGAGGACCTCGTTGCAGCCCTCGAGGTCCTGGAAGTCCTCCAGCGTCGGGTCCTGCGCCTGGAGCATGGTGCCCATCGCACCGTCGGCGACCACCACCCGGGTGGCGAGCGCTTCACGCAACGCGTTCGCGCGGCTCTGCTGAGTGATGGACGGATCGGCTGCAGTGGCCATGGGGCGTCTCCCTGGTGCGACGGCTGTCGGCTTTGCGAGCCCGCTTGCTCGGGCCCGCACGTCGCCAGGGTATCCGGCCCACGGCCCGGCCCGCGGGCCCATTCCGTATCCTGAACGTTCGAACGCATGGGGGAGTGAGCGCGTGGCCCGATTCGGGACCGCCGCGCGGTGCGTGGGTCGGGCCGTGACGGCCCCGTTCCGGGCGCTGCGCGAGCGTTGGAGGGGCTGGTCCTGGTGGCGCCGGGCGCTGCTGGCGCTGGGGCTGGCGGTGGCCGTCCCGGTCGCGGCACTGGGCTCGGTGTTCATCGCCATCCGACTGCACTACACGGGTGATCCCGCCGCCGAGGCCCGCACCCGGGGCCGGGACGCCGTCTGGCTCGGCCACGCCTGGGTGGACGGCCGCAAGACCGACGCGGACGTGGCGGCGCTGGCCCGGCAGCTGGCCGGCACCGGCGTGCACGACCTGTACGTGCACACCGGCCCGCTGGAGCACGACGGCTCGCTGCCGGCGTCCGTCCACCCCCGGGCCCGCTGGTTCACCGAGGCCGCCCACCGGGCGCTGCCCGGGGTGCGGCTGCAGGGCTGGCTGGGCGACGAGGTCAAGCCGGAGAAGGACGCCCTGGACCTGGACGACGCGCCCACCCGGGACCGGATCACCGCCTCCGCCCGCCAGGTGCTGGACCAGGGCTTCGACGGCGTGCACTTCGACATGGAGCCGATCCACCCGGGCACGGCCGGCTGGCTCGCCCTGCTCGACGAGGTCCGCCCGGTGACGGCGGCACGCGGCGCCACGCTCTCGGTGGCGGCGCCGCAGATCGACCCGGTCCCGGGCCTGCACACCGCCGGCATCCTGCTCACCGACCACGGCAAGTGGTGGGACCAGGCGTACTTCCAGGAGACGGCCCGCCGGGTCGACCAGATCGCGGTGATGGCCTATGACACCTCGATGCCCACCGAGCCGCTGTTCGGCGGCTACGTCGCCCAGCAGACCGAGCTGGCGCTGCGGGCCACCCCGCCGCAGGTCGACCTCCTGATCGGCCTGCCGTTCTTCTGGGACGACAAGTGGGGCCACCGGGGCGACGCGGAGACCGTCCCGGCGGCCGTCCGGGGCGTCCGGCTGGGCCTCGGCCGCCAGGACCTGCGGCGGGCCGGCTTCGGCGTCGCGCTGTACGTGGACTTCGCCGCGACGCCGGAGAACTGGGCGGCGTACCGGCGCGGCTGGGTGGACCCGGCCTAGGAAGCCATCCGGTGGGCGAGGGCACCCAGGTAGCGGTGGACGGTGGCGTCCTCGCCGATCAGGTAGTGCGAGACGGCCCGGTACAGCGGTCGGCGGACCTCGCCGCGCTCGGTGACGGTCAGCGAGCAGCCGGGCCCGGCCGGGGTGAGCTGGTAGGTCCAGGTGCCGCCGTACGGCAGGTCCGGGTCGGCGATGCCGGTCACCAGCCGGTGCGGCGCCTCGCTCGCCACCACCTCGTAGGTGGTGTGCCCGTGCCGGTCGTACTCGCGCCAGCGCGGGCGGCCGCCGGCCCCGGCGGGCAGCCGTTCGACATGGGTGAGGCCCGGGCGCCAGGCCGGGTAGAGGTCGATGTCGGTGAGCACGTCCCAGACCGCGCCGGGCGGCTGGGCGAGCTCCAGCCCACCCTCGGTGACGTGCTCGACCGGCAGCCGGCGCCCGGCCCGGTCCGCCGCCAGCAACACGGCCCCGGCCAGCAACGCGGCTCCCGCACCCGCGCCGGTCCACAGCCATCGGTTCATCGGTCGGCCCCTTCCGCCCGGCCCCCGCCCACCATCATCGCGCCGCCCCGCCCGACCGGCACTCCCGTGCGCTCCGTGGCCGGGCGGCCACCCTGCGCCGTCGCCGTGGTGGGATGACGGTACGTCAGCCGTCGCGACGTGGATATCCGCTGGATCGCGGCGGCCCGCTCCCCCAGACTGTCCCGGTGCCCGGCCGCCATGCGCATCAAAGCCCGTAGGCTGGGCAGGTAGGTCCCGTGGAGCGAGCCGTTCCACGGGAGACGAGAGGTTCGACAGGCGGAAGCCGGCCCGTCAGTGCCCCGGCAGGCCAGCCGAGGCGGTGCCGGTCCGACCGCCGACCGGAGGGAGACGCTGGGTGATCGAGCTGGAAGATGTTCCCGAGTTGATCGACCCGGTGATGGTCTGCGCCTTCGAGGGGTGGAACGACGCGGGCGACGCCGCCTCCGCGGCTCTGGCGCATCTGGACGAGACCTGGGGCGGCAAGGTGTTCGCAGCCCTGGACGCGGAGGACTACTACGACTTCCAGGTCAACCGGCCGACGATCTGGCTGGACGGCGGCATCCGCCGGATCACCTGGCCGACCACCAGGCTCTCGGTGGTCCGGGTGACCGAGCCGGTGACCAGGGACGTGGTGCTGGTGCGCGGCATCGAGCCGAGCATGCGCTGGCGCTCGTTCTGCAACGAGCTGCTCGGCTTCGCCCACGAGCTGGGCGTCGAGCTGGTGGTGATCCTTGGCGCGCTGCTCGGCGACACCCCGCACAGCCGCCCGGTGCCGGTCAGCGGGGTCACCTCGGACC
Organism: Kitasatospora sp. NPDC001683; assembly: GCF_053596495.1. Taxonomy (NCBI): domain Bacteria; kingdom Bacillati; phylum Actinomycetota; class Actinomycetes; order Kitasatosporales; family Streptomycetaceae; genus Kitasatospora; species Kitasatospora sp. NPDC001683. Next base: position 15,154 of record NZ_JBSFGK010000012.1, on the reverse strand, counting down.
CGGACCTGGCCCGCCGGCTGGACCTGGAGGAGAGCCGCTACGAGGGCCCGACCGGGATCGTCGGGGTGCTGCAGGAGGCCTGCACCCACGCCGGGGTGCCCGCCGTGACGCTGTGGGCCGCGGTGCCGCACTACGTCGCCCAGCCGCCGAACCCCAAGGCCACGCTGGCGTTGCTGAACAAGCTGGAGGACCTGCTGGACCTGCGCATCCCGCCGGGCGAGCTCGGCGAGGACGCCCGGGCCTGGCAGCTCGGCGTGGACCAGCTGGCCGCCGAGGACAGCGAGGTGGCCGAGTACGTCCAGCAGCTGGAGGAGGCCCAGGACACCGCGGAGCTGCCGGAGGCCTCCGGGGACGCCATTGCGCGCGAGTTCGAGCGCTACCTGCGGCGCCGGGAGAACGTCGGGCCGACCGGCGAGAAGCCGGTGTCCGGGCACGCGACGGCCGAGCGGCCGGCCGAGCCGGAGTCGCCGGGCACGACCCGGGAGAGCCAGGAGGGCGCCGAGGACGAGTAGTCCTCCTCGACGGTGAACGCCGAAGGGGCGTCAGGATCTCGGTCCTGACGCCCCTTCGGGCATGTTTCGGCTCTACAGCGCGACGCCGAGCAGGGCGTCCACCGTCCGGCTCACCAGGCCGGGCGCGCCGGTGTCGGTGCCGCCCTCGCTCTCCTGCTGCGCGGCCCAGCGGTCGACGGCGGCCAGCGCGGCGGGCGCGTCCAGGTCGTTCGCCAGCGCCGCGCGGACCTCGGCGAGCAGCTGCTCGGCCGCCGGGCCGTCCGGCCGGGAGACCGCGGCCCGCCAGCGGGCGAGGCGCTCGACGGCCTCGTCCAGGACGCCCTTGGTCCACTCCCAGTCCGCGCGGTAGTGGTGCGAGAGCAGCGCCAGGCGGATCGCCGCCGGGTCGACGCCCTCGCGGCGCAGGGCCGAGACGAACACCAGGTTGCCGCGGGACTTGGACATCTTCTTGCCGTCCAGGGCGACCATCCCGGCGTGCACGTACGCCTTGGCGTACGGGTGGGAGCCGGTGGCGACCTGGGCGTGCGAGGCGCCCATCTCGTGGTGCGGGAAGGACAGGTCGCTGCCGCCGCCCTGGATGTCGAAGGTCATGCCCAGGTACTGCAGCGCGATCGCCACGCACTCGATGTGCCAGCCGGGGCGGCCGTGGCCGAGCTCGGTGTCCCAGGCGGGCTCGCCGGGGCGGGCAGCCAGCCAGAGCAGGGCGTCCAGCGGGTTGCGCTTGCCGGGGCGGTCCGGGTCGCCGCCGCGCTCGGCGAAGACCGGGCGCATGGCCTCCCGGGTGAGACCGGAGACCTCGCCGAAGTGCGGGTCGGAGTCGACCGAGAAGTAGATGTCCTCGTCCACCTTGTAGGCGGCGTCGGAGGCCAGCAGCTCCTGGACGATCGGGACGATCCACGGGATGGACTCGACGGCGCCGATGTAGTGGGCCGGCGGGAGCAATCGCAGGGCGGTCATGTCCTCGCGGAACAGGGCCGTCTCGCGCTCGGCCAGGGCCACCCAGTCCTGGCCGGTCTCGACCGCGCGCTGCAGCAGCGGGTCGTCCACGTCGGTCACGTTCTGGATGTACAGGACGTCGTGGCCGGCGTCCTTCCAGACCCGCTGCACCAGGTCGAAGGCGTTGTAGGTGGCGGCGTGGCCCATGTGGGTCGCGTCGTAGGGGGTGATGCCGCAGACGTAGATCCGGGCGGTGCCGTCCTGCGGCACGACCTCGCGGACCTTGCCCGCTGCGGTGTCGAAGATGTGGAGGGGGAGCCCCTGACCAGGCAGGGCGGGAACCTCGGAGGCGGGCCAGGCATGCATGGGATCGACTTTAACCTTGAGAACATTTGAAAGCCTAACCAGTAACAAAGATCGACTGGATTCGCTTCCTGCCGTTGCCTGAGCGCTTTCCGACTGATAGTGAGCGTTCCGTTTCGGGCATAAGGCGCGCTTCACGGGCTACGCGGCCCGCAGGCGCGGGTGAGCGCCCGGTCGGCCCTGCCGCCATCCCGGTCTCCCGCCGGAAGAAGCGGCAGAAGTACGCCGGATCCGCGAAGCCCGCTTCCCCGGCGACCCGACGGGCCGTCGGATCCGTCCAGGCGAGCAGCCGTTTGGCTTCCAGGGCCTGCTGCCGGCGGATCAGGCCGCCCATCGGAGCAGTGTGCGACCCATGACGGCAACAGGTCCAGACCACCGGCCGGTAACCTCGCCGGCGCGGGCCCGGCGCCGTGCCGCCGGCCTACACCGGCGGCCAGGGGATCGCGGGCCAGTCGGCGGAGGGCAGCGGGTGCCTGCCCGAGCTGCGCAGCGCGGCCACCCGGGCGCGGGTGGCGTCCAGTTCGGCGTCGGTCAGGTGTGGGGCGAGGCGCTCTGCCAGCTCCCCGTCCAGCTGCTGGGCCAGCCGGGACAGCACCTCCAGCGCCTCGGCGGGCAGCGGATCGCCGGCCCAGCCCCAGAGCAGGGTGCGCAGCTTGCCCTCGGTGTTGAAGGTGACGCCGTGGTCGATGCCGTACACCCGGCCGTCGGCGGCGGGGATCAGGTGACCGCCCTTGCGGTCGGCGTTGTTGAGCACCGCGTCCAGCACGGCGAGCCGGCGCAGCCGCCGGTCGTCGTGGTGCACCAGCAGCGCCGGCCGGCCGTCCTCGACCTCGGCCCGGACGATCGGCAGCCAGCCCGCCTCCGGTCCGTTCGGGTCCTGCAGCGCCAGCAGCGGCTCGGCCCCAGGGTCCGGCTCGACCCACAGCTGCACCATGCCGGGCCCGTGCGGTCCGTCGCGCAGCACGGTGGGCGGGATCAGCTCCCAGCCGGTCGCCGCGGACAGCTCGTACGCGGCGACCTCGCGGCCGGCCAGGGTGCCGTCCGGAAAGTCCCAGAGCGGGCGTTCGCCGGCCACCGGCTTGTAGACGGCCTGCGCGCTCAGCGAGCCGTGCTCGACGGTGCAGTACAGCACGGCGTTGGAGGCCTCGGTGAGGCGCCCGTGCACGGTGAGCCCGCCCTGGCGCAGCAGCGCGAGGGCGGTCGGCACGTCGGCGGCGAGGGCGGCGGCGGCCGCCGGGTCGGCCTGCGGCGGGGTCTCGGTGTTCAGCGCCGGTAGCCGTTCGCGCGCGGGCACAGGTGGCCCTCCGGGTCCAGCGGCAGGTTGCAGAACGGGCAGGGCTTGCGGCCGGCCGCGACCAGGTCCAGCGCGCGCTTGGCGAACACCCGGGCCATCGCGCCGGTCAGCCGCACCCGCAGCATGTCCGGGCCGTCGTCGTCGTCCCGGAAGACCGCCTCCTCGCCTTCCTCCTCCTCGTCCTCCACCAGCGCCTGCGCCTCGACCACCAGGCAGGCGTCCACGCTGTCCCAGGCCAGGGCCATGGTGCCGACCCGGAACTCCTGCTCCAGCGGGAGGTCCAGCGGGGCGGTGTCGAGCAGGTCCTTGGGCGCGGTGGCCGGGATGGCCGCGTCGCCGCCGCTGCGCCGCAGCGCCTCGTCCAGGACCTCCTCGATCCGCTCGGCGAGGGCGGCGACCTGGTTCTTCTCCAGCAGCACGCTGGTGATCCGGCCCCGGGCGCTGGCCTGCAGGTAGAACGCCCGGGCGCCGGGCTGGCCGACGGTGCCGGCCACGAACCGTTCGGGCTGGTCGTAGAAGAAGACCTGACGGGGCACGCTCTAGCTCCGGATCGTGTCGGTCGGTGCGGATCCGCCATGCGGGATCGCGGGGTGTCCAACGGGGCTCGGTCGTTCGGCGGGCGGGTGCCCGAACTGCGCGGCACTCACCAGTCACCCTACGACCTCCGGGGCCCGGCCGGGGAGCCGAGCCGAAGGCCGCCGGGCGGGGTGGCGCCCGCGGGTGCGGCGGTGCCGCGCGCCGCTCAGGCCGTTCCGCCGACCACCGCGTCACCGGCCGGGGTGGCCGGGGCGGCGGCGGGCCTGGGCGCCAGCGAGGAGAGGTCGCCGGTGTCGCCCATCCTGAGCACGAAGGGCCGCTGCGGGGTGTAGCGGATCGCGGTGACCGAGCAGGGCTCGACGCTGATCCGCTGGAAGTGGTCCAGGTGCAGGCCGAGCGCGTCGGCCACCACCGCCTTGATCACGTCCCCGTGCGAGCAGGCGACCCAGACCGCGTCCTCGCCGTGCTCGGCGGCGATCTTCGCGTTCCACTCGCGGACCGCGCTGACCGTGCGGTGGCTCAGCTCGCGCAGCGACTCGCCGCCCGGGAAGGCCGCGGCGGCGGCGTGGTCCTGCACCGTGCGCCAGAGCGGCTCCTTGGCCAGCTCGGCCAGCGGACGGCCGGTCCACTCGCCGTACCGGCACTCCCCCAGCCGCTCGTCCTCGGCCGGCGGGTTCAGCTCGGGGCGGGCGGCGAGCAGCGGCTCCAGGGTCTGCCGACAGCGCTCCAGCGGGCTGCTGACGGCCTGCACCAGCGGGATCCCGGCCAGCCGGCCGGCCAGCGCGGCGGCCTGGGCGCGCCCGGTGTCGTCCAGGTCGACGCCGGGGGTCCAACCGGCCAGGATCCCGGCGGTGTTCGCGGTCGAGCGGCCGTGACGGACGAGCAGCAGGGTGGGCATGGGGCTTAGCCTACGGCCTCCGGGCGCGGCCGTGGGGGGCGGTTCCCGGTCGGGCTGCCGTTCCGGCTCGGGCTGTTGCTCCCGCGGTGCTGCTGGCCTCCCGCTGTGCTGCTCGCCGCCCGTCCCGTCGTTACGCGAGCCCGGCCTGCTCCAGCGCCTCGACGCCCGTGCGCAGCGCCTGGATCCGCTCGTCCAGGGTGAACCCGGACGGGGCCAGGGTGAGGGTGGTGACGCCCGCGTCGGCGTAGGCCTGCATCCGGTCGGCGATCCGGGCGGTGTCGCCGATCAGCGAGGTGGCGTCGATCAGGTCGTGCGGGACGGCGGCCGCGGCGCCGGCGTAGTCCTTGGCCAGGTACTTCTCCTGGATCTCGTCGGCGGCCTGCTCGTAGCCCATCCGCCGGGTGAGCTGGTTGTAGAAGTTCTTCTCCTTGCTGCCCATGCCGCCGATGTAGAGCGCGGCGTAGGAGCGCTGGGAGTCGACGCCGGCCTTGATGTCCTCGCCGACGGCGATGGTGACGGTCGGGCAGAGGTCGAAGCCGTCCAGGGACTTGCCGGCCTTGGCGCGCCCGGCCTTCAGCGGGTCGAGGGAGAGCGCGGCGTGCTCGGGGGCGAAGAAGATGCCGAGCCAGCCGTCGGCTATCTCGCCGGTCTGCTCCAGGTTCTTCGGGCCGATCGCGGCGACGTACAGCGGGATGTGCTCGCGCACCGGGTGCACGGTCAGCTTGATCGGCTTGCCCGGGCCGCCGGGCAGCGGCAGGGTCCAGTGCGCGCCCTCGTGCACCAGGCGCTCGCGGGACATCGCCTTGCGGATGATCTCCACGTACTCGCGGGTGCGGGCGAGCGGCTTGTCGAACTTCACGCCGTACCAGCCCTCCGACACCTGCGGGCCGGAGACGCCGAGGCCGAGCCGGAAGCGGCCGCCGGAGAGGGTGTCCAGGGTCGCGGCGGTCATCGCGGTCATCGCCGGGGTGCGGGCCGGGATCTGGAAGATGGCCGATCCGACGTCGATCCGCTCGGTCTTCGCGGCGACGAAGCTCAGCACGGTCGCGGCGTCCGAACCGTACGCCTCGGCCGCCCAGCAGACCGAGTAGCCGAGCCGGTCCGCCTCCTGGGCCACCGTGATGTTGTCGGCATCCATGCCGAGTCCCCAGTAGCCGAGGTTGATGCCGAGTCGCATGTGCCGAACCTTCCAGTCGGGTGGGCTTGGTGGTCGAGCGTAATGGTGTCCGTGCGGGTCAGGCTACTGACGGGTAGCGGTGGTCTGGGTCACAGCGGCCCGCCCCGAGCCGAAGGGCCCGCCGGTGCCGAAAGGGAGAAGCGAGGGAGCGACGGTGGGGGTACCCCCGGCCGAAGGCTGGGGGAGAGCGAGGGAGCGCCGACCGTCGGCACCGGGTCAGGAGGGCTCGGAGGCGAGCGGGCGCGACTAAATGATCGTTCTGCGGGTCTGCACCCCTGCCCGGGGTACCGGCCGCTACGCTCAGCCGACGTGGGGAGCGCTCTCCCCACCTGCGCGTTTACAGGGCTACCGGGGCCACCGGTGCCACCCGGCCAGTGGAGGGCCCGTCGATGGAAAAGCGTCACCTCGGCCGTACCGGCCTGCAGGTCTCCCGCCTCGGTCTCGGCACCATGACCTGGGGCCGCGACACCGACGAGCACGAAGCCGCCGAGCAGCTCAAGGAGTTCGTCGACGCCGGCGGCAACCTGGTCGACACCGCCGACGTGTACGCCGACGGCGGCGCCGAGTACCTGATCTCCCGCCTCACCGACAGCCTGGTCCCGCGCTCCGAACTCGTCATCGCCACCAAGGCGGGCAGCGTCCCCGAGTCCGCCCGCCGCTTCGACTGCTCGCGCGGCCACCTGCTCGCCGCCCTGGACGCCTCGCTGCGCCGACTCGGCACCGACTACGTCGACCTGTGGCAGGTGCACGCGTTCGACCCGATGACCCCGGTCGAGGAGACCCTCAGCGCCCTCGACATCGCCGTCGCCTCCGGCCGCGCCCGCTACGCCGCGGTCTGCGACTTCAGCGGCTGGCAGCTCGCCAAGGCCGCCACCTGGCAGCGCGCCCACCACGGCCGGATGCCGCTGGCCGGGGCCCAGTTGGAGTACTCGCTGCTGCAGCGCGGCATCGAGCGCGAGGCGCTGCCCGCCGCGCTGGACGCCGGCGTCGGGATCCTGGCGGGCTCGCCGCTCGGGCGCGGGGTGCTCACCGGCAAGTACCGGCACGGCGTTCCGCAGGACTCGCGCGGCGCCTCGGCCTACCTCGCCGGGTTCGTCCAGCCGTACCTCGGGGAGCGCTCCCGGCGGATCGTGGACGCCGTCGCCACTGCCGCCGACGGGCTGGCCAGCAGCCCGCTCGCGGTCGCGCTGGCGTGGGTGCGGGACCGGCCCGGAGTGGCGAGTGCGCTGGTCGGGGCGCGCACGGTGGCACAGCTGCAGGCGGCACTGTCGGTGGAGGCGCTTACGCTTCCGGATGAGATCCGTGGCGCGCTGGACGACATCTCGTCGCCGGTGCACCGCTACCCGGACCAGGGGTGGACCGAGCTGTAGCCCCTGGGCCGGGTCGTCGAGCAGAACGGGCAGTGCAGAACGTGCAGTGGAGTGACCTTTGGAGCGGACGACGATGAGTGACACGGGGAACGGCGCTCCGGAGGGGACCGCGCTCTCGCCTGCCGAGAAGGCGGCGAAGATCGCCGAGCTCGCGGCGCGGGTCCGCCGGATCGAGCAGCAGGAAGCGAAGCCGGGGGCTCACCGGCTCGGGCCTTCCGCTCCGAAGGTGGCGGAGCCCGAGGACACCGGGCCGGAGACTTCCGGGGCCGAGGACGTCCAGGTGTCGGCCGCTCCGTCGGCACCCGCCATGCCCGCAGCACCCGCCGCGCCCGTCCCGGCCGCTCCCGCTGCCCCGGCGGTGCGGTCCCACGAGCCGAGCGCCGACGTGCTCCAGGAGACGGTCGCGGTGCTGACCGCCGGCGGCGCCCCCGTCGAGCTGGCGGCCGCCGCGGTGGCCGCGTTCGGCGACGGCGCCGCCGAACGGCTGCGCCAGGACCCCTGGGCGGTCCTCGGCCTGCCGGGCGTACGCCCCGAGCACGCGGACCACTTCGCCCGCGGGCTGCTCGGCGACGAGGCCGCCCCGGACGACCCTCGCCGGGCCCGGGCGCTGGTGGTCTGGCAGCTGGAGCAGGCGGCACTGCGCGGGCACTCGGCCCAGGAGCTGGCCGAGGTGGCCGCCGGGCTCGAACGGCTCCGGATGCCCGATCCGGCCGCCGCGATCGAGGAGGTCCTCGCGGACGGGCGGGTGCTGCTCTTCCAGGAGGAGCTGAGCGGGGCCGAGGCGCACGCGGCGGGCGGTGAGGAGGACGAGACGCCGACGCACGCGCTGCTCGCGCTGGAGGGGCTCGCGATGGCGGAGGTCAGCCTCGCCGAGAAGCTGCTCCAGTTGATGGCCACCTTCGTGCCGGGCGAGGACGTCAAGGTCGAGGACACCGAGGAGCCGACGTCGGAGTCGGACGAGTCCACCGAGACCACGCCCGTCTCCCCGGGCCCCGCCGCCTGGGCGGCCGCCGCCGAGGCCGCGCCCTCCTCCTCCGCTACCGCCCTGATCCGGGCCGTCGCCGAGAGCGCCCTGGTGCTGCACACCGGCGGCGAGGCGGCCCGGGCCGAGCCGGCCGCGCTGTTGGCCGCCGCCGGGGGGCTCGGACTGCGGGCCTGGGCCGCCACCTGGACCGACCAGGGCAAGGAGTCCTTCGACTCCCTCAGCGAGGCCGAGACCCCGGTGGTCACCCTCGCCGAGCTGCTGTCCGGCGCGGCCGGCCCCGGTCGCGCCCACGACGGCTCGCTCGCCCTGGACCTCCTGGTCGTGCTGGACGCGCCGCTGCTGGACGTCGAACTCGCCGCCACCGTGCTGGAGTCGCTCGCGGACGGCACCCGGCTGGTGCTCAGCGGGGACCCGGGCCAGCTCTGGTCGGCCGGCCCGGGCCGGTTCTTCGCCGACCTGCTGGCCGCCAAGGTCTGCCCGACGGTCGCCTCCCGCACCCCGGACTTCGGCCCGATCGGCGAGCTGGTCTCGGGGGTCGGCATCGGCGAGCTCCAGCCGGTCGAGGCGCCGGACAAGGAGGTGGTCATCCTGACCGCCAGGGACGGCGGCGAGGCCGTCCACCGCGCCATCCAGCTGCTCACCGACTCCATCCCGCGCGCGCTCGGCATCCGCGCCGAGCAAGTGGTGCTGCTCACCCCGGGCCACGGCGGCCCGGCCGGCACCCGTGCGCTGAACGCCGCCGCCAAGGCCCGGCTGAACCCCGGCCCCGGCCGGTTCGGCGGTTTCGACCCGGGCGACCGGGTGGTGGAGTCCCCCGCGCCCGGGATCACCCGCCCGGCCCGGGTGCTGGACGGCGACGCCGCCGGCCTGCACCTGGAGTACGCCGACGGCTCGCGCCGGACCGTCCCGCCCGCCGAGGCGAGCCGGCTGCGGCACGGCTGGGCGCTGACCGTCCACCAGGCGCTGGGCCGCCGTTGGCCCGCCGCGGTGGTCGTGGTGCCGGAGGACGCCGGTCCGGCGCTCTCCCGGCAGTGGGTCTACACCGCGTTCGGGCGCGCCGAGCGGCACCTGTCCGTGGTCCACGCGGCCGGCCCGGCGCTCGTCCAGGCCGTCGCCGAGCGCCCGGCGCAGCCGCGCACCACCCGGCTGCGGGCGATCCTCGCGGAGAACGCGGCCTCCGCGTCCTAGTTCCTGCCCGCTGACGCACGGAGGGCGGGCCCGGTGCTCCCGGGCCCGCCCTCCGTGCGTACGGGCTACGTCAGTCGTCGGGGTCCTCGTCGTCGTAGACCTCGCTCACGTCGAACCGGCAGATCAGCAGCTGCGGGTCGGCGTGCTCGAAGGGCTCCGGCAGCCACTCCCCCGGCTCGGTCGGCTCGGTGGCCGCGACCCAGAGCGTCGAGTCCGCCTCCTCGAGGCCGAACTCCTCGCTGCGGGCGGCGATCTCGTCCGGCTCGTACTCGCCGAACAGCACGCCGATCGCCGCGTTCACGCCGCCGGCACCGCCCGGGGTCAGCGACTCGTCGAGCCGCTCGGCCTGCGCGCGCAGCCGCTCGGGGTCCACCACGTGGTAGTCGCGGCGGATCAGCACGCTGATCGCCTCGGGCTGTTCCGGGCCGTGGTAGCCGCCCGGTCCCTCGTCGCCGGGGATCTCGAACGGGGTGACCTCGTCGTAGGCCTCGTACAGGAGTTGGTCGTAGGCGATGGCCGCCGTCGCGAGCTGCTCGTAGGCGGCGGACACGGCGGGATCATCGGCTGCGTTGGGGCTTGACACCGCTTCGAGATGACGGTCGATGGCGGCCTTGACCGCCTCAGCGGCGGCGCGTACCTCGGCAATGGTGGGCTGCGCGGCATCAGACATGGTGCAGACGCTATCTCCCCGCGGTGCCGGTACGCACAGCGGTTGTCGTCTACACCCGCGATTTCACCGCAACTTCCCCCCTGATGTCCGATTCGGGGGCTTCTGTCCACCGGTAGAACCGGCGCGGGACGGGCGCGGAGGGCGTGCGGCCGGTCCGGCGGGGCCGTCCGGGTGCCGCTTCGCGCGCCGGTGTCGGGGTATCCACTCCACAACAGCAACAGAACTGATGCACTGTCAGACGGGCGCCCGGACCACGGGCCGTCGAACCGCCGCAGCGGGACGGGAGGACGGCCGGAAATACCCGGGCCGACTGTCCGGGGCAGGCCGTAGGCTTGCGTGCAGGTGATCCTCAGGAGGAGCGTTTTGACCCCACCGAAGCCGGTCCGGCAACCGGAGTACGAGTACCAGTCGCTGCGCATGCCGCGCGGGACGACGCGCAACGCGGCACGCCAACTGCTCACCGAGCACGCCGAGTACGGGCACTGGGAGCTCGACCGGCTGAGGCTGTTCCCCGACGGCAGCCGGACGGTCCGGCTGAAGCGGCGGATCATCCGGCAGGTCCGGAGCTGGTGACGGGCGAGGTCCGGTCGCCCTGAGGAAGTGCGCGCCGAGCTTTCACGCACCCGCGGCCGCCCGTTCATCGGGCGGCCACGGGTGCGTCGTTTCGTCTGTCGTTCCGCTGTTGTTCCGCCGGCGGATGCGCCGTTCCGCCGACGGGTGCCGCTGAGCGGTCGGGGCTCAGCGGACCGGGACTCAGCCGGCGGGAGGGATCAGCGGGCGCCGGCGCGGGCGCGGCGGTAGAGCACGCCGCCGCCGATCAGCAGCGCGAGCCCGGCGGCTCCGAGCACCTCGACGCCGCCGGCGCCGGTGTGGGCCAACTGCCCCTCCGCGGCGACGCTCTGCGCGGCGGGGGAGGCCGGGGCGCTCGGAGCCGCCGGGACGGCCTGGGTGCCGCCGTTGCTCGTGGCCGGGGCGCTCGGGGTGGCACTGGTGGACGGGCCGCCGTTGCGTCCGCCGCCCGGGGGGGTGTCACCGCCCGTCGACGGCGGGGTCGACGGCGGGGTGGAGGGGGTGTGGCCCTCGGTGCAGTCGTCGGTCGGCTTCGGAGCGGGCTGGGCCACGTTGCCGCAACCGTTGCCGAAGGCCGGATTGCCGACGCCGACCACGTTCACGGAGTTGCCGCAGGCGTTCACCGGGACGTGCACCGGAGCCTGGACGCTGTTGCCGGAGGCCACACCGGGCGAGCCGGCGGTGGTGCCGCCGGCGGAGGCGCCCGAGGCGGAGGAACCGCGGTCGGCGCCGATGCCGGAGCTGTCGCCGCCGGACTGACCGGTCTGGCCGGGCTGCGGGGCGGCGTGACGGCCGTCGATGTTGGCGCAGCGGTTGCCGTACGCCGGGTTCAGCACGCCGATCACGTCGACGGTGTTGCCACAGGCGTTGATCGGCACCTCGACCGGGACCTGCACCGAGTTCCCCGAGGCGACGCCCGGCGAGCCCGCGGCACCTCCCTGCGCCTCGGCGGCCGCGTAGGCGTAGCCTGCGGTCGAGGCCAGCACGCTGCCGGTGGCGACGGCGGTGAGGATCCCCTTCTTGGCTACATTCCTCATGTTTTCCCCTGACGTTTCGAGACGGCATGGCGACCTTGACATGAACCTTATGAAAGTCGGAATTTTCGTATGTCCGGAAATCACGCAAGGTCTTCAACTGCACAGGAGTTAACGAGAGGCCAACGGGGAGGTTGAGCCGAACGAAGCGACTTCACCCGATCGAGCGATCGGGACGTCCGGGCCTTGCCGAGCACCGCGCCGGAGCGCGCAAAGGCCCCCGGTGCGGCGCGTCCGCCGCCCGGGGGCCGTACTGAATCGGGCTCAACGGGCCTCAGCGGCCCGGAGGTTGACTCAGAAGTTGGCGCAGTGGTCGCCGAACGCCGGGTTCAGCAGGCCGATCACGCTGACGGTGTTGCCGCACACGTTGACCGGCACGTGGACCGGGATCTGGACCTGGTTGCCCGAGACGACGCCCGGGGAGCCCGCGGTCACACCATCGGCGGCGGCACCGCCGTGAGCGGACGCGACACCGGCGGCGGCGAGCACCAGGCCACCGGTGGCGGCGGCGACAGCGGCGATCTTCTTGACCTTCATCATTCCTCCTGTACGGACAACGCAACCCGTTCGGCGGGCTGCACAGGAATGAACGACGCTGCGGCAAACGGGGTACGGAACAGATTTGCCATTCACCCGCAACGGTGATGCTTCGCACGGGCAATCGACGCGGAATTACGGGAAGAATCGTTTCTGTTGATCTCCTCCGCCCGTCTCACAATCATGCGCTCCGACAATGCGGTCGGCCCGCCCCCGGCAGTCCGGGAACGGGCCGACCCAGTCGCCTGATCAGCAGGCGCGGAGGAGTCCGGGATCGCTCAGCAGGCGTCGATGAAGCGGTCCAGCACCCGGACGCCGAACTTCAGCCCGTCCACCGGCACCCGCTCGTCCACGCCGTGGAACATCCCGGCGAAGTCCAGCTCCGGCGGCAGCTGCAGCGGCGCGAAGCCGAAGCAGCGGATCCCGAGGTCCTGGAAGGACTTGGCGTCCGTCCCGCCCGACAGGCAGTACGGCACCGCGCGCGCGATCGGGTCCTCCGCGCGCAGCGCGGTCTGCATCGCCTCGACCAGCGAGCCGTCGAAGCTGGTCTCGATCGCCCGGTCCGAGTGCAGGCTCTCGCGCTTCACGCGCGGCCCGAGCACGCTGTCCAGCTCGGCCAGGAACTCCTCCTCGTAGCCGGGCAGGAAGCGCCCGTCCACGTGCGCGGTGGCCTGACCGGGGATCACGTTCACCTTGTAGCCGGCGCCGAGCATGGTCGGCTGGGCGGTGTTGCGGAAGGTGGTGCCGATCATCTTGGCGATGCCGCCCAGCACGCGGACCACCTCGTCCATGTCCTCCGGGTCCAGCCGGTACCCGAGCACGTCCGACAGCTCGTCCAGGAAGGCCCGGACGCTGTCGGTGATCCGCAGCGGGAACTTGTGCCGGCCGAGCCGGGCGACCGCCTCGCACAGCTCGGTGATCGCGTTGTCGTCGTTCGCCATCGAACCGTGCCCGGCCCGGCCCTCGACCGTCAGGCGCATCCAGTGCATGCCCTTCTCAGCCGTCTCCACCAGGTAGAACCGCGCCTGGTCGTTGACCGTGAAGGAGAAGCCGCCGACCTCGCCGATGCCCTCGGTCACGCCCTCGAACAGCTCCGGGTGCTTGTCCACCAGGAACCGGGCGCCGTACGTGCCGCCCGCCTCCTCGTCCGCGAGGAAGGCCAGCACCAGGTCGCGCGGGGGCTTGCGGCCGGTGCGCAGCCGGTCGCGGACGACCGCGAGGGTCATCGCGTCCATGTCCTTCATGTCGACCGCGCCGCGCCCCCAGACGCAGCCGTCGGCGATCTCGCCGCCGAAGGGGTCGTACGTCCAGTCCGCGGCGTTGGCCGGCACCACGTCGGTGTGGCCGTGGATCAGCAGGCCCGGGCGGGACCGGTCCTCGCCCTCGATCCGGACCACGGTCGAGGCCCGCCCCTTGGCCGACTCGAAGATCTGCGGCTCCAGGCCGAACTCGGCGAGCTGCTCGGCCACGTACTCCGCCGCCTTGCGCTCGCCCGGGCCGGAACCGTCACCGTAGTTGCTGGTGTCGATCCGGATCAGATCGCGACAGATCTCCGCGACCTCCGACTCAGCCGTCACCTTCGGCGCCGCCGACCCGCTCCGCTCGCTCACGGTCACTCCTCGTCTTTGGCCCGCACCGACGCACCAGCGCGCCACCCCCAGGACCTGCACCCGGGCCGTACGAGCACGTCCGCCCATCCTCCCCCAGCCCCCGGTCCCGATCCACCCCCCCGGCCCCACCCCGAAACCCCCTGGTCACACCCCCGCCACAGGGCACCCCCCGCCTCCGCCACCGGCCCGGCCACCCGGTCCGGAGCCGTTTTGGGAGCCCAAGCCGATCTTTGCTACAGTTACATCTGTCAGCGCGACGGACGAGAGATCGGAAGCCGCGAGGACGACACCCCGTCCGGGTGGCGGAATGGCAGACGCGCTAGCTTGAGGTGCTAGTGCCCTTTATCGGGCGTGGGGGTTCAAGTCCCCCCTCGGACACCGGCTAAGGCCCCAGTTCATCTGGGGCCTTTCGCTTTTCCCGGGCAGGGCGAAGCATCTCGGTCACCACCGCATCGCCAAGGCATCTGCCCGTCAGAGCGGCTGTCGGCTCGGGGTGTTCGGTGTTCGCCGCCGACGGCGAGCGCCGCCGGGGCGCCGGGCCCACCGGCCGTCAGATCCGGCGGGTGTCGCCGATGGCGGTCTCGATGCCCTGGACCATCCGCCACAGCGGGGCCCGGCGGCTGGCGACCAGGACGACCACGTCGTCGGTCGCGTCGGCGCCCTCGGGGGTGGTGTCGGTGGGGCGGTCGCTCCAGGTGGAGGTGACGAAGGCCATCGCCGCGTCGACCTCGGCCACCCAGTCGCTCTCGCCGCCCGAGCGCAGCCAGGTGCGCAGGGCGTGGTTGTGGGCGGCGACCACGGCGGCGGCGATCACGTCGGCGCGCAGCGGGCCGTCCGGGCGGTCGGCGAAGCGGCCGCGCAGGTAGGCGGCGAGGGTGTGCTCGTAGCGCCAGACCACCGACAGCTCGTACGCCCGCAGGCCGGGGACCTTGCGGGTGAGGCGGTAGCGCTGGACGGAGAAGGAGGGCTGCTCGGCGTACATCCGCAGGACCAGGCGGGCCGCGTCGCTGGCGTGCTTGACCGGGTCCTCCTCGCCGGTGCCGGAGTCCAGGAACTCCGTCATCTCGGCGAGGCCGCGCTCGTGGTCGGGGAAGACCACGTCCTCCTTGGCCGGGAAGTAGCGGAAGAAGGAGCGTCGGCCGACGCCGGCGAGCGAGACGATGTCGTCGATCGTCGTCTGCTCGAAGCCGCGCTCCAGGAAGAGCTCGAAGGCCGCGGCCACCAGCGCCTCGCGCATCGCCGGCTTCGAGGGCCCGTCGTTCATGGGCAGGTCCTGCTCTTCCTTGTCGCTCATTCTCCGGAACTTAGCATCGGCGCGATGCGTCGGCCCCGACGGCCGGTGGGCTGGCCCGTCCGGCCGTCGGGGCACGTCCGAGCGCCGTTACGGCAGGTTGCGGGCCATCACGATCCGCTGGACCTGGTTGGTGCCCTCGTAGATCTGGGTGATCTTCGCGTCCCGCATCATCCGCTCCA
>NZ_JBSFGK010000011.1:0-137200 GCF_053596495.1 Kitasatospora sp. NPDC001683 | reverse complement strand
CCGTCATCTGCGGGTCCGCGTAGGCGGGCGGATAGCCGAAGCAGAGGACGCCCTCGATCCGTCCGCTGAGGGGGCCCACCTCCCCCCCACCACCACCTCGACCGGGCGAGAGGGACGCGCTGCGGGAGGGGCGGTGGAGGGGGTGGCTGCGGAAGGGGGCGTTGCGGGTGATTTTCCGACTGCCAACGGCGCCCGGCCATGAGCCCACAGAGTCGGCAGTCGGAAAATCATCCAGCCCCCGGAGCGGCCACCCCCGGAACCGCCCCGGCCACCCACCCTCCCGAGAGCCACCCCCCCCGAACACCAAACCCCCACCCCGCCATCCGCCGGTAAGCCGCCGTTCAGCCGCTTCCTCCCCCCACAAACCGGGAAAGAGAAGGTGAACGGGATCCGGGACACCCCGTCCAGGGAGGGTACGACCATGGCGTCAGGGCAGGAGCTGGAAGCCGAGGCACGGCCGGACGGCGCCCCGCACACCGCCGAGCCACCGTGGCCGGGCAGCCGGCAGCCGCTCGGCGCCCGGTTCCGGACCGACCAACTCGGCGGCCCGGGCACCAACTTCGCGCTCTGGGCGGCCGGTGCCGAAGCCGTCGACCTGTGCCTGTTCGACGAGGACGGCCGGGAGACCCGACACCGCCTCACCGAGCAGGACCTGCAGATCTGGCACGGCTTCCTGCCCGGCGTGCGCCCCGGCACCCGCTACGGCTTCCGGGTGCACGGCCGCTGGGACCCGTGGACGGGCGCCCGCTGGAACCCCGCCAAGCTGCTGCTCGACCCGTACGCCCGCGCCGTCGACGGCCGTTACACCTCCCACGACGCGGCCTGCTCGGCCGTCCGCAACTGGCCGGAGGCCGACGTCGCCGACACCGTCCGGGACAACCGGGACTCCGCCCCGTACGTCCCCAGATCGGTGGTCGTCCACGATGACGACGACTGGTACGACGACCACCGCCCGAAGACCCCGTGGTCCGAGACGGTCCTCTACGAGCTCCACGTGCGCGGCTTCACCATGCGCCACCCCGACGTCCCGCCCCACCTGCGCGGCACCTACGCCGGCCTGGCCCACCCCGCCGCGATCGCCCACCTGACCCGCCTCGGCGTCACCGCCGTCGAGCTGCTGCCGGTGCACCAGTTCGCCGACGAGGACCACCTGCAGGCCCGCGGCCTGGTCAACTACTGGGGCTACAACACGATCGGCTACTTCGCCCCGCACGCCGGCTACTCCGCCTCGGGCTCGCGCGGCGGCCAGGTCGGCGAGTTCAAGCGGATGGTCCGCGCCCTGCACGCCGCCGGGATCGAGGTGATCCTCGACGTGGTGTTCAACCACACCGCCGAGGGCGCCGAGCTCGGCCCGGCGCTGTCGCTGCGCGGCATCGACAACGCCGCCTACTACCGCCTCGCCCCGCACCGCCCGCGCGGCTACGCCGACTACACCGGCTGCGGCAACACCCTGGACACCCGCCGCCCGCAGGTGGTCCGGCTGATCACCGACTCGCTGCGCTACTGGGTCGCCGAGATGGGCGTGGACGGCTTCCGCTTCGACCTGGCGGCCGCGCTGGCCCGGGGCACGGACGGCTTCGACCCGGACCACCCCTTCCTCGCCGCCGTCGCCCAGGACCCGCTGCTCAGCCGGGTGAAGCTGATCGCCGAGCCCTGGGACGTCGGCCCGGGCGGCTACCGGGTCGGCGGCTTCCCCCCGCTGTGGGCCGAGTGGAACGACAGGTACCGCGACACCGTGCGGGACTTCTGGCGAGGCGCCCGCCCTGACGTGCGGGAGCTGGGCTACCGGCTGTCCGGCTCCTCCGACCTCTACCAGCACGACGGCCGCCGCCCGTACGCCTCGGTCAACTACGTGACCGCGCACGACGGTTTCACCCTGCGCGACCTGGTCTCCTACGACCGCAAGCACAACGAGGCCAACGGCGAGGCCAACCGGGACGGCACCGACGACAACCGCTCCTGGAACCACGGCGCCGAGGGCGAGACCACCGATCCGGAGGTCAACTCCCTGCGGCTGCGCCAACTGCGCAACCTGATGGCCACCTTGCTGCTCTCCACCGGCGTCCCGATGATCACCGCCGGGGACGAGCTGGGCCGCACCCAGGGCGGCAACAACAACGCCTACTGCCAGGACAACGAGCTCGGCTGGCTCGACTGGTCGCTCCTCGACCGAACCGAATGGCACGAGCTGTGCGAGCTGACCGCCCGCCTGGTGCGGCTGCGCCGGGCCCACCCGGTGCTGCGCCGCCGGGCGTTCTTCTCCGGCCGGGCCGCCACCCCCGGCGGCCGCCCGGACCTCGCCTGGTTCACCCCGCTCGGCAAGGAGATGACCGAGGCGGACTGGTTCGGCCCCACCGCCTGCCTGGGCATGCTGCTGTGCGGCACCGCGATGTCCGAACGGGACGACACCGGACGGCCGTTGGACGACGACAGCTTCCTGCTGCTGCTCAACGCGGGCCGCGAACCGGTGGTGTTCACCCTGCCCGGCGAGCCCTGGGCCGAGCCGGAGGCCGCCTACGAGACGGTGCTGGACACGGCGAGCGCGGGCACGGGCGAGCCGTACCCGCGGGGCGCGGTGGTGCTGGGCGGGCGCTCGCTGCAACTGCTGCGGACGCCTGCCCAACCAGCGTGATCAGCCTCGGGCGAGCCCGACCTCGACGTTCTCCAGGACGCCGATATGAGCATGCGCCAGAAGATGTAATCGGCCGTTCGGCGGGCGCGCGCAAGAGGCGCGCGACGCGCTCCTCCCTGCACGAACGGCACCGCACGCCCCGCATTTCACTCACGCCCCGCCCGTACGGGTGGCCGGTTCTCGTCGGGTGCCACCGACAGGGGCGAAAAACCGGATGAGAAGTGACGGACTCTCTGCCTACCCTCACCGCGATGGCCGAGAACAGACAAGACGCCGAATCGAGGACCGGGCGCCGCCGCTCCACGGTCCGCTCGCTGCTGCGCCTGTGGCCCTACGCCCGGGCGGTGCGCGGCCGGCTCGCCGTCTCCGTGACGGCCGCCTCGCTCGCCATGCTGAGCACCCTCGCCGTCCCGGTGGTGCTCGGCCGGATCGTCGACGGCCCGCTCGCCCGGCACGACCTCGACGCCCTCTGGCCGCCGGTCGGCCTGCTGCTGCTCCTCGGGCTGGTCGAGGCCGCCCTGTTCTACACCCGCCGGGTGGTCCTCTCCCGCCCGCTGGGCCGGCTGGAGGCGACCATGCGCGCCGACCTCTACGCGAAGCTCCAGCGGCTGCCGGTCTCCTTCCACGACCGCTGGGGCTCCGGCCAGATGCTCTCCCGGGCCACCACGGACCTGAACGCCATGCGGCTCTTCCTGGCCTTCCCGCTGGTGTTCCTGATCGTCAACTCGGTGACGTTCCTGGCCGGCACGGTGCTGATGTTCGTCCAGGACTGGCGGCTCGCCCTGATCGTCCTGCTGCCCTCGGCGCCGCTGCTGGTGCTCACCCGGCGCTTCGAGTCCGGCTACTCGGTCACCGCCCGGCTCGCCCAGGACCAGAACGGCGACCTCGCCACCGTGGTCGAGGAGTCCGTCCTCGGCATCCGCATCCTCAAGGCCTTCGGCCGGCACCGCACGATGGCCGAGAACTTCCGCGCCCAGTCCCACCGGCTGCGCCGCACCGAACTGCGCAAGGCCCACCAGCTCGCCAACCTGTGGGCGGTCATCGTCGGCCTGCCGGAGATCGCCCTGGGCTGCGCCCTGGCGGCCGGCGCCTACCTGGTCGCCCACGACGAGCTGAGCGCCGGCACCCTGGTCGCCTTCCTCTCCACCGCGCTCGCCCTGCGCTGGCCGGTCGAGTCGCTCGGCTGGCTGCTCGCCTACGCCAACGAGTCCGCCACCGCGGCGGACCGCTTCTTCGAGGTCATGGACGAGCCCGAGCCCGAGGACCGGGGCACCGCCGAGGCGCTCGCCGCCCCCGGCACCCGGGACGGCATCCGCTTCAGCGGCGTCCGCTTCCGCTACCCCGACGCCCCCGACGGCACCCCCGACCTGCTGGCCGGCATCGACCTGCACGTCCGCAGCGGCGAGACGATGGCCCTGGTCGGCGCGACCGGCAGCGGCAAGACCACGCTCACCGCGCTGCTCCCCCGGCTGTACGAGGCCACCGGCGGCCGGATCACCCTGGACGGCCGGGACATCGCCGAGCTGCCCCGGGAGAAGCTGCGCGAACTCGTCGCGGTCGCCTTCGAGGAGCCCACCCTGTTCTCCGCCACCGTCCGGGAGAACGTCCTGATGGGCGCCCCCGGCGCGGACGAGCGGCAGCTGGCCGCCGCCCTCGCCACCGCGCAGGCCGGCTTCGTCGAGAAGCTCCCGGCCGGGGTGGAGACCGAAGTCGGCGAGCAGGGCCTGAGCCTGTCCGGCGGCCAGCGCCAGCGCCTCGCGCTGGCCCGGGCGGTGGTCGGCGACCCGCCCTTCCTGGTGCTGGACGACCCGCTCTCCGCCCTCGACGTGCACACCGAGGCGCTGGTCGAACGGGCGCTGCGCGAGGTGCTCGGCTCCACCACCGCCCTGGTGGTCGCCCACCGCCCCAGCACCGTGCTGCTCGCCGACCGGGTCGCGGTGCTCGCGGACGGCCGGATCGAGGCCGTCGGCACCCACCGGGAACTGCTCCGCGACTGCCCGCACTACCGCGAACTGATGTCGGGCGAAGCCGCCCTGGTGCCCGAGGGGGGCCATACCCGATGACCACCACCGTCGAGCCCGCCGAGGCCGGACCGGTCGAGGAGGAGCTGCCCCCGCCGCCGGCCGACGAGGAGGACATCCCCGTTCCGCCCGGCGCGCCCCGGGCGCTGCTGCGCTCGCTGCTCGGCCCGCACCGGGCCCGGATCGCGGTCGCGATGGTGGTGATCCTGGTCCAGCAGGCCGCCCTGCAGTCCGGCCCGCTGCTGGTCGCGGTGGCGATGGACCGCGGCATCCCGGCGCTGCGCGCCCACGACGCCGGACCGCTGGTCGCGGTGGTCGCCGGGTACCTGTTCTGCGCGCTGCTCAGCCCGGCGCTGCAGTGGGCGTTCATCAAGATCAGCGCCCGGGTGAACCAGGACGTGCTGCTGGAGCTGCGCGGCCGAATCTTCCGGCACGCCCAGCGGCTCAGCCTGGACTTCCACGAGCGCTACACCTCGGGCCGGATCATCTCCCGGGCCACCAGCGACATCGACGCGCTGCGCGAACTGCTCTCCGAGGGCCTGCAGGAGCTGCTGACCGTCTTCCTGTCGGTCTGTTACATCTCGGTGCTGCTGGTGGTGCTGGACTGGCGGCTCGGGCTGGCCTCGCTGGTGTGCTTCCTGCCGCTGGCGCTGATCGCCCGCTCCTTCCGCACCCGCTCCCGCCGGGTCTACCGCCGCTCGCGGACGGCCGCCGCCTCGATGATCGTGCGCTTCACCGAGACCATGAACGGCATCCGCCCGGTGCAGGCCTTCCGCCGCGAGAAGGCCAACGACGCCGCCTTCGCCGTGGTCAACCGGCAGTCCTCCACGGCCAACGCGGAGGGCTTCCTGGAGCTCGCCCGGTACGTCGGCCTGTCCCGCGCCACCGCCAACGTCTGGACCACCGGCATCGTGCTGCTGGGCGCCTACCTGGTCACCGACGACTCGCTGGAGCTGGGCGTCCTGACCGCCTTCGTGCTCTACCTGCGCCGCCTGTTCGACCCGATCGACCAGCTGGCGATGTTCCTGAACAGCTACCAGGCCGCCGCCGCGGCCCTGGAGAAGATCGCCGGCCTGCTCGCCCACGAGCCGACCGTCGCCGAGCCGGCCGAGCCGAAACGGCTCCCGGCGAGCGGGCGAGGCACACCGCCCCGAGCCGAAGGGCGCGCCGGTGCCGAAGGCGAGGAGCGAGTAACAGCCCGCGAGGTCTCCTTCGAACGGACCCGCTTCGCCTACCGCACCGGCAAGGAGGTGCTGCCGCCCTTCGACCTGCTGATCCCGGCCGGGCAGACGGTCGCGGTGGTCGGGGCGACCGGGGCCGGCAAGTCGACGGTCGCCAAGCTGCTGGCCCGCTTCTACGACCCGACCGGGGGCCGGATCCGGCTGGACGGCGTGGACCTGCGCGACCTCGCCACCCCGGAGCTGCGGCGCGGGGTGGTGATGGTGACCCAGGAGTCCTTCCTGTTCTCCGGCACCGTCGCCGAGAACATCGCGATCGGCCGCCCCGACGCCACCCGCGCCGAGGTCGAGCAGGCCGCCCGCGACATCGGCGCGTACGAGTTCATCGCGGCGCTCCCGGACGGCTTCGACACCGACGTGCGCAAGCGCGGCGGCCGGATCTCGGCCGGTCAGCGCCAGCTGGTCGCCTTCGCCCGCGCCCTGCTTGCCGACCCGGCCGTGCTGATCCTGGACGAGGCGACCAGCTCCCTGGACGTGCCCGGCGAGCAGGCCGTGCAACGGGCGATGCGCACGGTGCTGGCCGGCCGGACGGCGGTGATCATCGCCCACCGGCTCTCCACCGTGGAGATCGCCGACCGGGTCCTGGTGATGGACCAGGGCCGGATCGTCGAGGACGGCTCCCCGCAGCAGCTGATCGGCGGCTCCGGGCGTTTCGCCACCCTCCATCGCGCCTGGCGGGACAGCCTGGTGTAGAAAACCCCGAGTGGTGCCCGTCTGGAAGCCCCACAGTTGTGCCCGTCCGGGTGCGCCGTCACGCACCCGGGCGGGCATTCCCCTGCTCCCGGGCCGGTCCGTCCACCGTCACCACGAAGTCGGTGTGCCAGTCGGGCGACGGGCAGTCCCCCTGCGCGGCGACGACGTCCAGCGTCCCGCCCGGCAGCACCTGCCCGGCGACGGTCGAGGAGTCGATCACCACGGCCGGGTCGATGAAGATCGCGTCGTGGAAGCGCGGCCCGCTCTCGTAGTGGCAGGTCAGCGTGCGCGGTGAGGCGACGGTGCAGCCGTACGGCGTCGTGCTGGTCGGCGTGGTCTGCGCCGGCACGGTGATCGACACGTCGATCGGGTGCCGCGAGTACGAGGGACCGGCGTTGTACACCCACAGCGGCAGGTTGACGGTCGCCCCGGGCTTGCCGGTGAGGTCGCCCGGCTGCGGCACGGGGTGCCCGTTCTCCCAGGCCGAGGAGGCACCGACCACGAAGTGGGCCGCGGTGTCCGCGGTGGTGAAGCTGTACGGGGTGGTGCGGCCGGACTGGTCCGGGTCACCGGGGTAGAACACCTGGACGTCGCCGCTGATCGTGACGAACGGGTCGGTGATCGGCGCGACGAACAGCGACAGCCGCTCGGCCGAGCTCGCCCCCGGCGCCAGCCCGGCCGGGATCCTGTAGGAGCTGCCGGTGCCGAAGTAGGTCAGGGTGACGGGCGGGTCGGCCGACCTCACCACGCCCGGCGGCGGTAAGTGCACGACCACCAGGGTGTCGTCGGTGGTGGTGGCCGGACCGTCGTTGGTGACCTTCACCTCCAGGATCCCGGTCTCGCCCGGGACCACCGGGTCCTGCGGCGGGCGCACCTCCAGGGACAGCTTCGCGGTCGCCGGTGGCGCCGCGAGGGTGGTGGTGGCGGCCTGCGCCGGCCACGCCACGAGGAGCACGGAGAGCGCGGCTAGGGCGGCCGAGCGGACGGTTCGCATCATGAGCATCACGCTCCCTCCGTACGACACGCAGGGCAAGCGGGTGACTGCCGTCCGTGGCAATCCGGCGGCAGTCACCCGCTCGGCGGGCTCAGCGCAGCAGCCCCGCGTCCATCCCCGCCGACTCGGCCGGGAGGGCGACCAGTCCCAGTTCGGCGGGCGAGGCCAGCCGGGGGTGCGCAGGCAGGACCCGCACGGTGTAGCCGAACGGGCCGGTGCGGCCCAGCTCCAGCGAGCCCTCGTAGCGGGTGCGGCCGTCCAGGTCCGGGCCGCCGACCGGCTTGAGGGCGAGCGCCGTGGCGTCCGAGATGCCGTCCCTCTCGTCCACCCGGCCGGAGACCACCTGCACCTCGACGTCGCCCGGCTGCAGCGCGCCGAGCGCGACCTGCACCCGCAGCGCCAGCGAGCTGCCCAGCTCCTGGGCCTCGGCCGAGCAGTCGGCCTCGACGTGCTCGACCCGCACGCCCGGCCAACCCTCCCGCACCTTGGCCTTCCACTCGGCCAGCTCGCGCGCGGCCGTGACTCGCCCGCTCGCCTCCGGGCGCTCGGACCCGGCGCCGACGCTCTCCCCCAGCCCGGCGGCTGGGAGGTGCCCCCGCCCTCCGGCACTCCCTCCTTCGTCGGTCACCACTCGCTCGTCACTCTCGGCACCGGCGCCCCCTTCGGCTCGGGGCGGGAGCTCCACCGCCAGCTCACGCTGGGCCAGCGCCGCCGGGGTGTACAGCCGTTCGACGTACTCGCGGACCATGCGCCCGGCGAGCACCTTGGGCCCGAGGGTGACCAGGGTGTGCCGGACCATGGCGATCCAGCGGTGCGGCAGCCCGTCGTTGCCCCGGTCGTAGAACCGGCCGGCGACCTGCTCCTCGATCAGGTCGTACAGCGCGGCGGCCTCGATGTCATCGCGGCGTTCGGCCTCGCTGCTCTCCGGGTCGAGCACGCCGTCGCCCTCGTCGGCGGTGGGGATCGCCCAGCCGTTCTGGCCGTCGTACCACTCGTCCCACCAGCCGTCCAGGACGGACAGGTTGAGGCAGCCGTTGAGCGCGGCCTTCATCCCGGAGGTGCCGCAGGCCTCCAGCGGGCGCAGCGGGTTGTTCAGCCAGACGTCGCAGCCCGGGTAGAGGTGCTGGGCCATCGCCATGTCGTAGTCCGGCAGGAAGACGATGCGGTGGCGCACCGTCGGGTCGTCGGCGAAGGCGACCATCTGCTGGATCAGCCGCTTGCCGCCGTCGTCGGCCGGGTGGGCCTTGCCGGCGACCACGATCTGCACCGGCCGGGTGGGGTGCAGCAGCAGGGCGCGCAGCCGGTCCGGGTCGCGCAGCATCAGGGTGAGCCGCTTGTACGAGGGCACCCGGCGGGCGAAGCCGATGGTGAGCACGTCCGGGTCGAGCACCGAGGAGACCCAGCCGAGCTCGGCCTCGCCGGCCCCGCGCTGGTGCCAGGAGGCGCGCAGCCGGCGGCGGGCCTCGTCCACCAGCTGGGCGCGCAGGCTGCGGCGCAGGTCCCAGATCTCGGTGTTGCCGATCCGCTCCAGGCCGGTCCAGCGCTGGGACTCGCCGGTGGTCATCGCCTCCTCGGCGCGTTCGGCGCCGATCTCGGCGGCGCCCAGGCGCACCACGGCCGGGTCGATCCAGGTGGCGGCGTGCACCCCGTTGGTGACGGAGGTGATCGGCACCTCGGCGGGGTCGAAGCCGGGCCAGAGGCCGTTGAACATCGAGCGGCTGACCTCGCCGTGCAGGGTGGAGACCCCGTTGGCGCGCTGGGCGAGCCGCAGGCCCATCGCGGCCATGTTGAAGAGCTTCGGGTCCCCGCCGCGCCAGGTCTCGGCGCCGAGCGCGAGCACCGACTCGACCGGGACGCCGGGCAGTGCGGCGTCGCCGCCGAAGTGGCGGGCGACCAGTTCGCGGTCGAAGCGGTCGATGCCGGCCGGGACGGGGGTGTGGGTGGTGAACAGGGTGCCGGCCCGGACGGACTCCAGGGCGGCGGCGAAGTCCAGCCCGGCCGCCCGGTCGGCGACCAGTTCGCGGATCCGCTCGACGCCGAGGAAGCCGGCGTGGCCCTCGTTGGTGTGGAACACCTCGGGGGCGGGGTGCCCGGTGAGGCGGCAGTAGGCGCGCACGGCCCGGACGCCGCCGATGCCGAGCAGCATCTCCTGGAGCAGCCGGTGCTCGCTGCCGCCTCCGTAGAGCCGGTCGGTGACGTCGCGTTCGGCCGGCGAGTTGGCCTCGATGTCGGAGTCGAGCAGCAGCAGCGGGACCCGCCCGACCTGGGCCTTCCAGATGTGCGCGGCCAGGGTGCGGCCGCCGGGCAGGGCGAGGTCGACCCGGCTCGGGGCGCCGTCGGCCTCCCGGAGCAGGCTGACGGCCAGTTCGTCCGGGTCCAGCAGGGGGTAGCGCTCCTGCTGCCAGCCGGACCGGTCGAGGGACTGCCGGAAGTAGCCGTGCCGGTAGAACAGCCCCACGCCGATGATCGGGACGCCGAGGTCGCTGGCGGCCTTGAGGTGGTCGCCGGCCAGGATGCCGAGGCCGCCGGAGTACTGGGGCAGCGCGGCGGCGATGCCGTACTCGGGCGAGAAGTAGGCGATGGCGGCGGGCGGCGGGGTGGCGCCGTCCTCCTGCTGGGTCTGGTACCAGCGCGGGCCGGTGAGGTAGTCGCGCAGGTCGTCGGCGAGGTCGCCGAGTCTGCGCAGGAACCGCCGGTCGGCGGCGAGCGCGGCGAGCCGGGCGGCCGGGACCTCTCCGAGCAGCCGCACCGGGTCCTCGCCGGTCGCGGCCCAGACCTCCGGGTCCACGGACCGGAAGAGGTCCCTGGTCTCGGGGTGCCAGGACCAGCGCAGGTTGAGGGCCAGCTCGTGCAACGGCTGGAGTTGTTCGGGCAGGACGGTGCGGACGGTGAATCTGCGGATTGCCTTCACAGGCGTGAAGCGTAGCCTCGACGATCGTCCTGACAACGGGTCAAGTGGACTATTGGGCATCCGTTCGGCCTATTGATGAGATCGCATTCGGCGCATTGGTCTGCACGGGGGGCGCGCGAGGCGCGCATTACGGGGTGCCGCGCTACCAATGCGTGAACTCCGTGGAACGGATCGATTTCCGGCTGCTCACCTGGTCCGGAGAAAACCCGGAACTACTGTCGTACCGCTGCGAAAACCCGGTTGCCGGTGCGAGGATGACCGGAGGTCGTTGGTGCTGCGGGAACGACGACGACGGGTGGCGTCCCCCGTGAAGCAGCACGTCCGAATCCTTTTCGCGTTGACCGTTCCCCATCTCCCGTAGCTCGTTCGGCGTTCACCGCAGACCGGTGCGTGTCCTCGCGCGGGGTCGGCTCGTTCACGGGTCGACCGGGCCGCCCAGGGGCGTGCCCCCGGAGGCGTGCGCCGGGACGCGCACGGGTTCCGGGGCGTCCCGCCACCGGTTCGGCGGGCGCCGGGCAGGTTGCCGGGGACGGCGGCGCGGGCAGGCTTCCGGTCGCACGTCCACCCGACCCAGCAGTCCTCCCGGCACTCCCCTGGCCCGTCCCCCCGGCCCGCGGGAGCTGCCGCTGATCTCGGGCAGGAGTTTGGCATGCACGGCGACACACGGGACCAGTCCACACCGATGGCCGACACCGTCGACGCAGCGGTCGCGGAATCCGCCGGACGGATGGATTCTGACACTCGGACAGACCCGGCGATGCCGTCGCCCCGGGTTTCCGGAGCGGTCCGTACCGAATCCTCCGAAGCCCAGGCCTCCACCGCACAGGCCCCCGCAGCACCGCCCGCCACAGCCCAGCCCGCCGCAGCGGCCCGACAACCCGGGGCCGACGAGGGCCGGACGGCGACACCGCGCCGGCGCACCACCACCACGCGCCGCACCGCGGCGGCGACCACCCGCCGGGTCGGCGACCCCGGGGAGCCCGCGCCCGCCGCCGAGTCGTCCGCCCGCAAGCGCGCCGCGAGCAAGACCGCGAGCAAGACCCCGGCCAAGAGCAGTACCGCCAAGAGCAGCACCACGAAGAGCAGCAGCACCGCCAAGACCGCCGCCAAGCCCTCCGCCCGCAAGACGACAGAGAGCGACATCGTGATCGGCCGCATCCCCGTCCTGGACGTCAGCCCCCAGATCGACGCCGGCCGCCGCCCGGCCAAGGCCGTGGTCGGCGAGACCTTCCTGGTCACGGCGACCGTCTTCCGCGAGGGCCACGACGTCGTCAACGCCAACGTGGTGCTGCGCGACCCGCGCGGCCGCAGCGGCCCGTGGACGCCGATGCGCGAGCTCGCCGAGGGCACCGACCGCTGGGGCGCGCACGTCACCCCCACCGCGCCCGGCCGCTGGTCGTACCTGGTGGAGGCGTGGAGCGACCCGGTCGCCACCTGGCGCAGGACGGCCGCGGTGAAGCTGCCGGCCGGGATCGACACCGCGCTGGTCCTGGAGGAGGGCGCCCGGCTGCTGGAGCAGGCCGCCGCCGGGGTGCCGAAGAAGGAGGGCCGGGCGCACGTGCTGGCCGCCGCGGAGGCGCTGCGCGACCCGGGGCTGCCGCCGCTGTCCCGGCTGGCCGCCGCGCTCGCCCCCGAGGTGCTGGACCTGCTGGCCCGGTACCCGCTGCGCGAACTGCTCACCGCCTCCCGTCCGCTGCCGCTGCAGGTGGACCGCGAGCGCGCGCTGTTCGGCTCCTGGTACGAGTTCTTCCCGCGCTCGGAGGGTGCGGTGGTGGACCCGAACGGGGTCGAGCCGCCGCGTTCGGGCACCCTGCACAGCGCCGCCGAGCGGCTGCCGGCGATCGCCGCGATGGACTTCGACGTGGTCTACCTGCCGCCGGTCCACCCGATCGGACGAGCCTTCCGCAAAGGCCCGGACAACACCCTGACGGCCGGTCCGCACGACGTCGGCTCACCCTGGGCGATCGGCTCGCCGGAGGGCGGCCACGACGCGATCCACCCCGACCTCGGCACCATCGAGGACTTCGACCACTTCGTCGCCGAGGCCACGGCGCTGCACCTGGAGGTGGCGCTGGACTTCGCCCTCCAGTGCTCCCCGGACCACCCGTGGGTGAACAAGCACCCGGAATGGTTCAGCCACCGCGCCGACGGGACCATCGCGTACGCCGAGAACCCGCCGAAGAAGTACCAGGACATCTATCCGATCAACTTCGATCAGGACATGGACGGAATCGTCAAGGAAACCGTCCGGATCCTCCGGTTCTGGATGTCCCACGGCGTCAGGATCTTCCGGGTCGACAACCCCCACACCAAACCGGTGGTGTTCTGGGAGCAGGTGCTCTCCGACATCGCCCGCACCGACCCCGATGTCGTGTTCCTGGCGGAGGCCTTCACCCGCCCCGCGATGGTGCACACCCTCGCGAAGATCGGTTTCCACCAGTCGTACACGTACTTCACCTGGCGCAACACCAAGAACGAACTCACCGAGTACCTCACCGAACTCACCGGCGACGCAGCGGCCTACATGCGCCCCAACTTCTTCACCAACACCCCGGACATCCTGCACGCCTTCCTCCAGCAGGGCGGCCGCGCCGCCTTCGCGATCCGCGCGGTGCTCGCCGCCACCCTCTCCCCCAGCTACGGCGTCTACGCCGGCTACGAGCTGTACGAGAACGAGCCGGCCCACCCGGGCTCCGAGGAGTACCTGCACTCGGAGAAGTACGAGCTGCGCCCGCGCGACTGGACCCGCCCCGACACCCTCGCCCCGCTGCTCACCGTGCTGAACCGGCTGCGCCGGCGCCACCCAGCCCTGCAGCAGCTGCGCGACCTGCGCTTCCATCCCACCGACAACGAGCGGGTGCTCGCCTACTCCAAGACCGCGACCACGGCCGAGGGCCTGACCGACCACGTGATCACGGTGGTCAACCTCGACCCGCACCACGTCCAGGAGGCCACCGTCACCCTCGACGGCGACGGG
This sequence comes from Kitasatospora sp. NPDC001683, assembly GCF_053596495.1. Classification (NCBI taxonomy): domain Bacteria; kingdom Bacillati; phylum Actinomycetota; class Actinomycetes; order Kitasatosporales; family Streptomycetaceae; genus Kitasatospora; species Kitasatospora sp. NPDC001683. The sequence continues at coordinate 123,734 of NZ_JBSFGK010000011.1, read as the reverse complement.
CCCTACGCGGTGCACGACGAGCTCACCGGCGCCGCCTACACCTGGGGCCGGCACAACTACGTCCGGCTCGATCCCTCAGCCGAGCCGGCTCACCTCCTCACGGTTCGGAGGAACCCCACGTGACAGTGAACGAGCCCGTCCCCGACACCTTCCCGGAGACCTCGAAGAAGAACCTGGACCCCGAGTGGTTCAAACGTGCGGTCTTCTACGAGGTGCTGGTGCGGTCCTTCCAGGACAGCAACGGCGACGGGGTCGGGGACCTCAAGGGGCTCACGGCCAAACTCGACTACCTCCAGTGGCTCGGGGTCGACTGCCTCTGGCTCCCGCCGTTCTTCGCCTCGCCGCTGCGCGACGGCGGGTACGACGTGGCCGACTACAAGTCGGTGCTGCCGGAGTTCGGCGACCTCGCCGACTTCATGGAGTTCGTGGACGCCGCGCACGCCCGCGGCATGCGCGTGATCATCGACTTCGTCATGAACCACACCAGCGACCAGCACCCGTGGTTCCAGGCCTCCCGGGAGGACCCAGACGGGCCGTACGGCGACTTCTACATGTGGGCCGACGACGACAAGCAGTACCCGGACGCCCGGATCATCTTCGTCGACACCGAGACCTCCAACTGGACGTACGACCCGGTCCGCAAGCAGTACTACTGGCACCGGTTCTTCTCCCACCAGCCGGACCTCAACTACGACAACCCCCGGGTCCAGGACGAGATGATCGCCGGGCTCCGGTTCTGGCTCGACCTCGGCATCGACGGCTTCCGGCTGGACGCGGTGCCGTACCTGTTCGCCCGCGAGGGCACCAACTGCGAGAACCTGCCGGAGACCCACGAGTTCCTCAAGCGGCTCCGCAAGGAGATCGACGCCGACTACCCGGACACCGTGCTGCTCGCCGAGGCCAACCAGTGGCCGGAGGACGTGGTCGACTACTTCGGCGACTTCACCGCCGGCGGCGACGAGTGCCACATGGCGTTCCACTTCCCGGTGATGCCGCGGATCTTCATGGCGGTGCGCCGGGAGTCCCGGTACCCGGTGTCGGAGATCCTCGCCAAGACCCCGCAGATCCCGGGCGGCTGCCAGTGGGGCATCTTCCTGCGCAACCACGACGAGCTGACCCTGGAGATGGTCACCGACGAGGAGCGCGACTACATGTACGCGGAGTACGCCAAGGACCCCCGGATGCGCGCCAACGTGGGCATCCGCCGCCGGCTCGCCCCGCTGCTGGAGAACGACCGCAACCAGATCGAGCTGTTCACCGCCCTGCTGCTCTCCCTGCCCGGCTCGCCGGTGCTCTACTACGGGGACGAGATCGGCATGGGCGACAACATCTGGCTGGGCGACCGGGACGGCGTGCGCACGCCGATGCAGTGGACCCCGGACCGCAACGCGGGTTTCTCCTCCGCCGACCCGGGCAGGCTCAGTCTGCCGCCCATCATGGACCCGGTGTACGGCTACCAGGTGACCAACGTCGAGGCGCAGCAGAGCAGTTCGAGTTCGCTGCTGCACTGGACGCGTCGCATGATCGAGATCCGCAAGCTCAACCCGGCGTTCGGCCTGGGCACCTACACCGAACTGCCGTCCAGCAACCCCGCCGTGCTGGCCTTCGTGCGCGAGTACGAGGGGGACCTGGTCATGTGCGTGAACAACTTCTCGCGGTTCGCGCAGCCGACCGAGCTGGACCTGCGGCAGTACGGCGGGCGGTACCCGGTCGAGCTGATCGGCGGGGTGCGATTCCCGTCGATCGGCGAGTGGCCCTACCTGCTCACGCTGGCCGGACACGGCTTCTACTGGTTCCAGCTCCGGCAGCCCCCGCGCCTGAGCGGGACCAGGCGGTCGAAGTAACGATCCGCCGCACCCGCCACCGCGGCCCGCACAGCACCACCAGACCCTCCGGGGGCGCGAGTTGAACCCCGCGCCCCCGGAGTTCTCTGCACCACCGCGTACGGAGAACAGCCCAACGGCTACCCACACGAAGGCGTGACACCCGAGCCGTGCTCGCGTGCCGCGACCGCCGCGCCGCCGAAATCCGGAAGACTCGGACCCCGGCCACGACCCGTCGGGCGTCCGCGTGCTTCCGGGGAAAGGGAGTCATGTCCGAAACCTCCCGTTCTCAAGCCCATGTGCAGCACGACGCCCCGGCCGGCTCCGCCGCGCACCCGGGCGCGCGGAGCACCGGGCCCCGGAGAACCGCCCTGGGGGTCAGCGAGCTCGTCCAGGCGGCCCTGCCGCTGATCGCCGAGTGGCTCCCCACCCAGCGCTGGTACGCCGGGAAGGGACGGCCCATCACCGGGCTCGTCCCGATGGTCGGAACCCCGCTGCAGGTCGGCGACCCGGCCCTGCTGCACCTGCTGCTGCGGGTCGAGCACGCCACCACGGCCGGCCTGCCGCACGGCGACACCTACCAACTCCTGCTCGGCATCCGCTCCCAGGGCCCCGCGGGCATCGAACCCGGCGCCGTGCTCGGCCTGCTCAGCCAGGGCCCGTACGACGGCGCCGCCCTCTACGACGCGGTCCACGACCCCGAGCTCACCGGGCGGCTGCTGGAACACCTCGCCACCGGCGACCGGTTCGGCTCGCTGTCCTTCCGCCGCACCCCCGGCTCCGGGCTGCCCGTCAACCTCCCCGGCCGCGCCTCGACCGCCGAACAGTCCAACAGCTCGGTCATCTACGGCACCTCGTACATCCTCAAGCTCTTCCGCCGCATCCATCCCGGCACCAACCCCGACCTCGAACTCTCCCTCGCCCTCTCCCGGGCCGGTTCCACCCGCATCCCCCGGGTCGCCGCCTGGTTCGAGAGCCGGATGGAACGCGCCGAACCCGCCACCCTCGGACTGCTCCAGCGCTACCTGCCGGACGCCGAGGACGGCTGGGAGCTCGCCCTCGACCAGGTCGGCCGGCTCAAGGGCGACCGCTCCCCCGGCAACTTCGCGATCGAGGCGCACCGGCTCGGCCGGGCCACCGCCGAGGTGCACCGGGTGCTCGCCCGCTCGATGCCGGTCGCCCGGCTCGACCGCGCCCAGACCGGCCGGCTCGCCACCGCGATGGCCGACCGGCTGGACAGCGCGGTCGCCGCCGTCCCCGGACTGCTCCGCTTCCGGGCCGCCCTGCGCACCGCCTTCCAGCAGCTCGCCGACGCCCACCCGGACGGCCTGCCGGTCCAGCGCATCCACGGTGACCTCCACCTCGGGCAGGCCATGCGCACCCCGCACGGCTGGGTGCTGCTGGACTTCGAGGGCGAGCCCGCCAAGTCCGTCACCGAGCGCCGCGAGCCGCAGCCGGCCCTGCGCGACGTCGCCGCGATGCTGCGCTCCTTCGACTACGCGGCCGCCCACCTGCTGGCCGGCGGCCCGGTCGACCCGGAGCTCGCCCACCTCGCCGCCGCCTGGGCCCAGCGCAACCGCACCGCCTTCTGCGCCGGCTACACCGCCGGGGGCGGCGCCGACCCGGCGGCCTCGCCGGAGCTGATGCGGGCGCTGGAGATCGACAAGGCGGTCTACGAGGTGGTGTACGAGGCCCGGCACCGGCCCAGCTGGCTGCCGATCCCGCTGGCCGCGATCAACCGGCTCGCCCTGTCCGTCTGACCGTCCCGCCCGCTGTCCCGCACTCCTGCTGTTCCGCAGTCCCGCAGTCCCGCTGCCCCGACACGAGTTCGCCCACCCCGCCGCTGGAGGACCACGCCGTGACGTCGCTCGACCCGACCGGCCGCCCCACCCGCCCCGTTCAGGCCACCTTCCTGGCCGACGCCTCCCAACGGGCCGAGGCCCAGGAGTCCGTCACGCCCCGGGAGTCCGACGAGCCCCGGGCGGCCGACTCGTCCTGGGAGTCCGACGTGCCCGAGTCCGAAGCGCCTTCCGGTGCGCCGGCTCCGGGAGTTCCGGCGGACACCCCCCTCGGCGCCCTGCGCCTGCCCGAGGCACCGCTGCCGCCGGCCGAGGTGGACCGGCTGGTGAGCGGGCAGCACCACGACCCGCACGCGCTGCTCGGCGCGCACCCGGTGCACGGCGGGACGGCGATCCGGGTGCTGCGCCCGTTCGCCGAGCGGGTGGTGGTGGAAACCGCCCAGGGCCCGGCCGAACTCACCCACCAGCAGGGCGGGTTGTTCACGGGCCTGCTGGTGGGCGGCGAACTCCCGGACTACACCCTGCTGGTGAGCTACCCCGGCGGCGAGCCGCTGCGCCAGCACGACGGCTACCGCACCCCGCCCACCCTCGGCGAGCTCGACCTGCACCTGATCTCCGAAGGCCGGCACGAACAGCTGTGGCAGGCGCTCGGCTCGCACGTGCGCACCGTCGACGGCGTCACCGGCACCGCCTTCGCGGTCTGGGCGCCCAACGCCGTCGGGGTGCGGCTGATCGGCGACTTCAACCACTGGGACGGCACCGGCCACCCGATGCGCTCGCTCGGCTCCTCCGGCATCTGGGAACTGTTCGTCCCCGGCCTCGCCGAGGGCACCACGTACAAGTACGAGATCCACACCCGGCAGGGCTGGGTGCTCGACAAGGCCGACCCGCTGGCCCGCGCCGCCCAGTGCCCGCCCGGCACCGCCTCGGTGGTCACCTCCTCGGACCACCAGTGGCAGGACGGCGAATGGATGGCCCGCCGGGCCCGTACCGCGCACCACCGCGCGCCGATGTCGGTGTACGAGCTGCACCTGGCCTCCTGGCGGCCCGACCTCACCTCCTACCGCGCCATCGCTGAGGAACTGCCGCGCTACCTCCAGGAGTTGAACTTCACCCACGTGGAGTTCATGCCGGTCATGGAGCACCCCTTCGGCGGTTCCTGGGGCTACCAGGTCTCCGGCTACTACGCCCCCACCGCCCGGCTGGGCTCCCCGGACGACTTCCGGTACCTGGTCGACACCCTGCACCGGCACGGCATCGGCGTGATCGTCGACTGGGTGCCCGCCCACTTCCCCAAGGACGACTTCGCGCTCGCCCGCTTCGACGGCGAGCCGCTGTACGAACCGGCCGACCCGCGGCGCGCCGAACACCCCGACTGGGGCACGCTGGAGTTCGACTACGGCCGCACCGAGGTGCGCAACTTCCTGGTCGCCAACGCCGTCTACTGGTGCGAGGAGTTCCACATCGACGGCCTGCGGGTCGACGCCGTCGCCTCGATGCTCTACCTCGACTACTCCCGCGAGGGCGGCGGCTGGACGCCCAACCAGTACGGCGGCCGGGAGAACCTGGACGCGGCCTCCTTCCTGCAGGAGATGAACGCCACCGTCTACCGGCGCTGCCCGGGCGTGATCACCATCGCCGAGGAGTCCACCGCCTGGGACGGCGTCACCCGCCCCACCGACGCCGGCGGGCTCGGCTTCGGACTGAAGTGGAACATGGGCTGGATGCACGACTCGCTGGTCTACATGTCCAAGGAGCCGGTGCACCGCAAGTACCACCACAACGAGATCACCTTCTCGATGGTGTACGCCTACTCCGAGAACTACATCCTGCCGATCTCGCACGACGAGGTGGTCCACGGCAAGCAGGCCCTGGTCGCCAAGATGCCCGGCGACTGGTGGCAGCAGCGCGCCAACCACCGCGCCTACCTGGGCTTCATGTGGTCCCACCCGGGCAAGCAACTGCTGTTCATGGGGCAGGAGTTCGCCCAGGGCGCGGAATGGGACCACGAACACGGCCCGCAGTGGTGGGTGCTCGACGAGCAGTGGCCGGCCCGTGAGGAGCACCTGGGCGTGCGCCGCCTGGTCCGCGACCTCAACCGGACCTACCGCGCCACCCCCGCCCTCTGGGAACTCGACACCACCCCGGACGGCTTCCGCTGGCTGGACGGCGGCGCCGCCGACGACAACCTGCTCTCCTACGTCCGCCACGCCGCCGACGGCACCCCCCTGGTCGCCGTCTGCAACTTCTCCCCCGTCGTCCGCCACGGCCACCGGGTCGGCCTGCCCGACCTCGGCGGCCGCGAGCAGCTCTGGGAGGAACTGCTGAACACCGACGCCGAAACCTACGGGGGCAGCGGCATCGGCAACTCCGACCCGATCAAGTCCGAACCCGTCGACTGGAACGGCCAGCCCCGCTCCGCCGAACTCGTCCTCCCCCCACTCGCCACCCTCTGGCTCCGCCCGGCCTGACCGGCCCGGAGCGCCCGCCCGACCCCGGGCGGGCGCTCACCGGGGGGCCGTGACCGGGAACCCGAGCTCCTCGGCGGCCCTGGCGAGCTCGCGGTCGTAGGTGACGAAGTCGGTGAGCTCGGCGCGAAACGGCTCCGCGCTGGCGAGGTGGAGTGCGTCCAGCGATCCCAGCCGCGGGGTGCGGTAGGCGAGGGCCCTGGCGAGCACCGCGCTGCTGAGATCGACCTGGTAGGCGCCCCGAAGCGCTTGGTCGACGTGGTACGGGACGAGCTGGTGCGACAGGCCCGCGCGGAGCAGCGTTCGGGTGATCTCCAGCCGGGCCAGTTCGCTGGTGATCAGCTCGGTGCCGTCGGGAAGCGCCTCCCGCCAGGCACGCAGCGCGGCCGTCTCCGGCTCCGGCTTGATGAACTTCAGCAGCGCACACGAGTCGAGGTAGATCAACGGTCGCGCTCCCGGTTCCGCTCTTCGATCAGGAGGTCCGACAGGCTGCCGACGTCCGGCAGCAGGTCGAGGGCGAGCTCGGGCATGCCCTGCTCGGCGGGCGGGGTGACCTCGCCGGCCGCGACCATGCGTTCGAGGGTCGACTCCGGTTCGGTCTCCGGCACGAGCCTCATCACAGGCCGCCCGCGGTCGGTCACGACGATCGTCGCACCGGCCCGGACCCGCGCGACCGCCTTCGACGGGTTCTGGTTCAGTTCACGCAGTCCCATGGTCTCCATACCAGCCAATGTAACTACATCACGTAGGTACATCAAGGGCATGCGTCGACGCAGATCCCAGTCCAGGCCGTTGGTCCCTTGCCTTCCCGGCGGCCCCCTGCTCGCGGACGGGTGTGCGGGCTGTGAAGGTATGGTCGATATGACCACCTTCCGAGACGACGGGACGGAGACATCCGCGTGGCGCGCAGCGTGTACGTGACCGGGATCGACCGGGGGGACGGCCGGCAGGCGGTCGAGCTCGGGGTCATGGAACTGCTCACCCGCCAGGTGGACCGGGTCGGGGTGTTCCGTCCGCTGGTGCACGCGGCCGCGCCCGGCGAGGCGGGGTCGGACCACGTGGTGGAGCTGCTGCGCGGGCGGTACCGGATCGACCTGCCGAGCTCGGAGCTGTACGGGCTCACCTACGAGGAGGCCGCCGCGCTGCAGGCCGCCCAGGGGCAGGACGAGCTGGTCTCCGCCCTGGTCGACCGGTTCCGCGCGGTGGAGCGGCGCTGCGAGGCGGTGCTGGTGCTCGGCACCGACTTCGCGGACACCAACATCCCGGACGAGCTGGCCTTCAACGCCCGCCTCGCCAACGAGTTCGGCGCCGCCGTGCTGCCGGTGCTCGGCGGGCAGGGCAAGGAGCCGGAGGCCGTGATCGCCGAGGTGCGCAACGCCCACCGGGCGTACACCGACCTCGGCTGCGAGACCCTGGCGATGATCGCCAACCGGGTCGCCCCGGGCGCCAAGCAGCGGATCCAGCGCGCGCTCACCGAGAAGCTGCCGATCCCCGCCTACGTCATCCCGGAGGAGCCGGCCCTGGCCGCGCCGACCGTCGCCCAGCTGGTCGAGGCGACCGGCGCCGAGGTGCTGCTCGGCGACGCGGCCGGCCTGGGCCGGGACGTGCGCGGCTTCGTCTTCGGCGGCGCCATGCTGCCCACCTTCCTGGACGCGCTGACCGAGGGCGCCCTGGTCGTCACCCCCGGGGACCGCGCCGACCTGGTGATCGGCTCGCTGGCCGCGCACGCGGCCGGCGCCCCGCCGATCGCCGGCGTGCTGCTGACCCTCGGCCAGCACCCCGGCCCGAACGTCATGGCGCTCGCCGCCCGGCTCGCCCCCGGCACCCCGGTCGCGTTCGTCCCCGAGGGCAGCTGGCCCACCGCCGCCACCCTGACCCACCTGGAGGGCAAGCTCACCGCGGCCAGCCCCCGGAAGGCCGAGATCGCCCTCGGCCTTTTCGAACTGCACGTCGACACCGCCGAGTTGACCAACCGGATCGAGGTCGGCCGGTCCGAGCGGGTCACCCCGATGATGTTCGAGCACGAGCTGCTGGAGCGCGCCCGGGCCGACCGCCGGCACGTGGTGCTGCCAGAGGGCGCCGAGGAGCGGGTGCTGCGCGCGGCCGAGATCCTGCTGCGCCGCAACATCTGCGACCTCACCCTGCTCGGCGAGGTCGACGCGGTGCGCCGCAAGGCCGCGACCCTGGGCATCGACCTGCCGCAGGTGGGGGCACCTCCCGGCCGCCAGGCTGGGGGACAGCCGGGCGCCGACCGCGCCCAGGTCCGGATCGTCGACCCGGCCACCAGCCCGCTGCGCCGCCAGTTCGCCGAGCTGTACGCCCGGCTGCGCGCCCACAAGGGGATGACCGTCGAGCTGGCCCTGGACGTGGTCACCGACGTCTCCTACTTCGGCACCCTGATGGTCCAGGAGGGCATCGCCGACGGCATGGTCTCCGGCGCGGTGCACTCCACCGCGGCGACCATCCGGCCCGCCTTCGAGGTGATCAAGACCTCGCCGGGCGCCTCGATCGTCTCCTCCGTCTTCTTCATGTGCCTGGCCGACAAGGTGCTGGTGTACGGCGACTGCGCGGTCAACCCGGACCCGGACGCCCAGCAGCTGGCCGACATCGCGATCCAGTCCGCCGCCACCGCCGCCCAGTTCGGGGTGGAGCCGCGGGTCGCGATGCTCTCCTACTCGACCGGCACCTCCGGCTCGGGCGCGGACGTCGACAAGGTCCGCAAGGCCACCGAGATCGTCCGCGAGCTGCGGCCGGACATCCTGGTCGAGGGCCCGATCCAGTACGACGCGGCGGTGGACGAGCACGTCGCCGCCACCAAGCTGCCGGGCTCGCCGGTGGCCGGGCGGGCGACCGTGCTGATCTTCCCGGACCTCAACACCGGCAACAACACCTACAAGGCGGTCCAGCGCTCGGCCGGCGCGGTCGCGGTGGGCCCGGTGCTGCAGGGGCTGCGCAAGCCCGTCAACGACCTCTCGCGCGGGGCGCTGGTGGAGGACATCGTCAACACCGTCGCGATCACCGCCATCCAGTCCCAGGACGACAAGGAGCCGAAGGCGTGAGCGAGCGAAGCATGGGGGTCCCCCCGGCCGAAGGCTGGGGGAGAACGATCAACGGGTGCGCGTTTCGCGAAACGACCGCCGAGCGCAGCGAGGTGGGCGCATGAGTGAAGGGACGCGCGTTCTCGTTCTCAACGCCGGCTCCTCGTCGGTGAAGTACCAGCTGATCGACATGCTGGACGGCGCCCGGCTGGCCGCCGGGCTGGTCGAGCGGATCGGTGAGTCCGCCGGCCGACTGGCGCACACCCCGCGGGCCGGCGGGCGGCGCGAGCTGCGGCAGGTCTTCCCGGACCACTTCGCCGCGCTGAAGGCCGTCGCCGAGGAGCTGGCCGCGGACGGGCTCGGGCTGGACTCCCCCGACCTGGCCGCGATCGGCCACCGGGTGGTGCACGGCGGCAAGCGGTTCACCGAGCCGACCGTGATCACCGACGAGGTGCTGAAGGAGATCCGCCGGCTGATCCCGGTCGCGCCGCTGCACAACCCGGCCAACATCACCGGCATCGAGGTGGCCCGCGCGCTGCGGCCGGACCTGCCGCAGGTGGCCGTGTTCGACACCGCCTTCCACGCCTCGATGCCCGAGTACTCGGCCCGGTACGCGATCGACAAGGCCGTCGCCGACGAGCACCGGGTGCGCCGCTACGGCTTCCACGGCACCTCGCACCAGTACGTCTCCCGGGCGACCGCCCGGCTGCTCGGCAAGGACCCGGCCGAGGTCAACGTGATCGTGCTGCACCTGGGCAACGGCGCCTCCGCCTCGGCGGTCAGCGGCGGCCGCTGCGTGGACACCTCGATGGGCCTGACCCCGCTGGAGGGCCTGGTCATGGGCACTCGTTCGGGTGACATCGACGCCGGCGTGGTGTTCCACCTGCACCGGGTCGGTGGGCTGTCCGTCGACGAGATCGACGACCTGCTCAACCGCCGCAGCGGCCTGCGCGGCCTGTGCGGCGAGAACGACATGCGCGAGATCATGCGCCGCGCCGAGGAGGGGGACGCGGACGCGCGGCTCGCCTTCGACAGCTACGTCCACCGGCTGCGCAAGTACATCGGCGGCTACTACGCGGTGCTCGGCCGGGTGGACGCGATCGCGTTCACCGCGGGCGTCGGGGAGAACGCGGCGCCGGTGCGCGCGGCGGCCACCGCAGGACTGGAGGAGCTGGGCATCGCCGTGGACCCGGAGCTGAACTCGGTGCGCTCCGGCGAGGCCCGGATCATCTCGCCCGCGTACTCCCGGGTGGCGGTCGCGGTGGTGCCCACCGACGAGGAGCTGGAGATCGCCCGACAGGCCTTCGCCCTGGTGCACCGGGAGGCCGGGTCGTCCGAGGACTGACACGAAATCGTCTCACTCCTCGGAATTCTTCGTCGGCGATTCCTCCCGATCCGTGCCGAATGCACCTATAACACGAACGGATAGACTGACCCATATGCGCCGAGCGAAAATTGTCTGCACCCTGGGTCCGGCGACGGACTCCTACGAACAGCTGAAGGCCATCGTCGAGGCGGGCATGAACGTCGCCCGACTGAACATGAGCCACGGCAACCACGCGGACCACGAGGAGCGGTACCGAAAGGTCCGCCAGGTCTCGGAGGACACCGGCAAGGCCATCGGCGTCCTGGCCGACCTCCAGGGTCCCAAGATCCGTCTGGCGACCTTCGCCAACGGCCCGGTGACCGTCGACAACGGCGACGAGTTCACCATCACCACCGAGGACGTCCCCGGTGACCAGCACATCTGCGGCACCACCTACAAGGGCCTGCCCGGCGACGTGAAGCCCGGCGACCCGATCCTGATCAACGACGGCGTCATCGCCCTGGAGGTCGTCAGCGTCGACGGCCCGCGGGTGAAGACCGTGGTGGTCGAGGGCGGCGTGCTCTCGAACAACAAGGGCATCAACCTGCCCGGCGCGGCCGTGAACGTGCCCGCCCTGTCCGAGAAGGACAAGGAGGACCTGCGCTTCGCGCTGCGCCTGGGCGTCGACATGGTCGCCCTGTCCTTCGTCCGCAACGCGGCCGACATCAAGGACGTCCACGAGGTCATGGACGAGGTCGGCATCCGGGTGCCGGTCATCGCCAAGATCGAGAAGCCGCAGGCCGTCGAGGCCATGGAGGAGATCGTCCTCGCCTTCGACGCCATCATGGTCGCCCGCGGCGACCTGGCCGTCGAGTACCCGCTGGAGCGGGTGCCGCTGGTCCAGAAGCAGCTGATCACCCTGGCCCGCCGCAACGCCAAGCCGGTCATCGTCGCCACCCAGATGATGGAGTCGATGATCCACGCCTCGCGCCCGACCCGCGCCGAGGTCTCCGACGTCGCCAACGCCATCCTGGACGGCACCGACGCGGTGATGCTCTCCGCCGAGTCCAGCGTCGGCAAGTACCCGGTCGAGACCGTCCGCACCATGAGCCGGATCTGCGAGAAGGCCGAGGAGGAGCTCGTCTCCCAGGGCCTGCAGCCGCTCAACCCCGGCCGCAAGCCGCGCACCCAGGGCGGCTCGGTCGCCCGCGCCGCCTGCGAGCTGGGCGACTTCCTGAACGGCAAGGCGCTGGTCGCGTTCACCAAGTCCGGTGACACCGCGCGCCGGCTGTCCCGCTACCGCTCGCCGATCCCGGTGATCGCGTTCACCCCGGACGCGGCCACCCGCAACCAGCTCTCGCTGAGCTGGGGCGTCGAGTCGTACGTCACCGAGCAGGTGGCCACCACCGACGCGATGGTCGCGCAGGTCGACCGCGAGCTGCTGCGGATGGGCGAGCTGGGCGAGGGCGACACCGTGATCGTCACCGCCGGTGTCCCGGTCGGCGTCCCCGGCACCACCAACCTGGTGCAGGTGCACCGCCTGGGCAGCCACGGCGAGTGACGCCCCGGTAGGACCGTACGAACGCCGGTGGGGCGGCCCTCCTTCACGGGAGGGCCGCCCCATCGGCGTCGTGGCGTCCGCTATTTGTCGCTGTAGGGCGCGTTGTCGTTGAACAGGTGCATCCCGGGGATGTGCAGGGTGCCGCCGAACTGACCGGCCTGCTTGGCGGTCACGCCGGTCAGCTCCAGGTCCAGCGGGATCGGGACGGAGCCGATCAGGTCGTACAGCCAGCGCGGCAGGGTGTCCGGGGTGAGGGTGATCTCGCCCAGGTCGATCGGGATCGGCAGGCCGAGCACCTTGGACAGGTGGCCGGAAAGCCGTTCCACGTACATGGTGACCTGGCCGTTGCGCATGGTCGAGGTCGAGCCCGGGGCGCCCTGGACGTGGAAGGTGACGCCGTTGCCCTCCAGGGTCGACATGTCGAGATTCTCGATGTCCACGCTGTCGACCACGAACTTCAGCACCCGCTTGGTGCCGGTCGGGGTCCTCACGTCGTAGACGCCGTGGAAGGCCGCGCCGTGCAGGCCCAGCCGGCTGGTCTGCAGCGTCCAGTTCTGCTGCGGCACGACCTGCTCGGAGGAGGCCTTGCCGGCGGTCAGGTTGCGGGCGTCCACGTCGCAGTTGGGATTCGCGGTGGGCGAGGCGGACGGGGTCGCGGTGGCCGCCGGGGTCGCCGGGGCGTCCGCCGACGGGGTCGCGGACGGGGCCGCCTTGGCGCTCGACTTCCCGCCGGAGGCGGTGGCGGCCGGCGAGGGCTGCCCCGCCGAGGGCTGGGCCCCCGCGGACTGACCGCCCGAGGACTGGGTCGCGGCCTGCCCGGTGCCGGCGGCCGGGGCCTGCGGCTGGGCGGGCTGCGCCGGGGTGCCGACCCGCGGGGCCGGGGCGGCCGGGGCCTGGGGGGTGGCACTGGGTGTCGCGGTCGGCGTCGAGCTCGCCGAACTCCCCGGGTCCAGCAGGTGGTTGATGCCGCCGACGATGTCGTCGATCAGTCCGGCCTGGCTCGCGGTGGCCGTCCCGTTCCCGGTGCCCTGGTACACGGCGCTCACCGTGCCCGAACCGCCGGTGGCGGCGGAGCGGACGACGGGCGGGGCGGCCGGCGGCTTCACCGGCGCGGTGGTCGGGGCCGTGGTCGGCACCTGGGTCGGCACGGTGGTCGGCACCGACCCGGGGCCGGTCGCGGGCGCCCCCGTCGACGCCGTACCGGGCGTACCGGACGGCGCGGGCGGTGGCGCGGGCAGCTCGCTCTTGGGGACGGGCGTCTCGATCGGCGCCACGTCCGGAACGGCGACCGGCGCGTTGCCGCAGGGCTTGCCCGCCGCGGACTCGGCGACCGCCGGGTTGGGCGTGTAGGCCGCGGCCATCAGCAGCGCGGTCGGCACCGCGGCCATCGCCAGGGCGCGACCTCTCAGTCTCACCCGCACCGGCGTGCGTGGCGCCGCGTGCCGGCCGGAGCGCTGCGCGGGGCCGGCCGTGCCCTCCGCTTGCTCGGCCGGCCCGGTCACCGCGCCTCCTCCTGCTCCGCGGCGGTGCCCTGCTGCGGGACGGCGGCCTCGGCGGCGGGCTCGGCGGCCGGCTCCTTGGGCGCGGCCTGGGCGGGCAGCTTGGCGGTGGGCGCCTCGACCGCCTCGGTCTTGGCGCTCTCGGGCCCAGCGGTCTCGGCGGCGGCCGGCTCGGTGGCCTCGGAAGCCTTGGCACCTTCAGCGGTCCCGGTGGCGACGCGCGGCGCGACGGGGTTCTCCGCCTGCCTGGCCCGGCGCCCGCGCCGCCCGTCGGCGGGCTCGGCGACCGGCTCCGGCAGCGGCGCCCAGGAGACCATCAGCCCGCCGCCGATCAGACCCGGCAGCAGGGACAGGCCGAAGCCCGCGAGGTTGGAGACCGGGATCGAGACCAGCGTCAGCAGGATGGTCGCGATGCCGGCGAAGACCCGTACGGCGGGCTGGAACCAGGCGGTCAGACCGAGGATGATCATCAGCACCCCGATGATCAGCGACCCGGCGCCGGCCGTGGTGGACATCGCGATGGTCAGCCCGCCGAACGTGAGGTGCGCGTACGGGAAGTAGAGGATCGGGATGCCGGCGATCATGGCCAGCTTGCCGCCCCAGTAGGGCCTGGTGCGGCGGAAGTCACGCCAGTGCCGCCAGAGCCACCCGATGGGGTTCTGATGGCCGGGTCGCGTCTCGACCGTTGCGCTGGACATGGTGCAACTCCTCGACGTCGCTACGAGGTTGGAACAAAAAAGGGGGGTGGCCGAGGAGCAGCGGTGATCCGCCGCCCCCCGGCCGCAGTTGGACCCGTCACCCGGGCACGCCGGTCGGCGTGCCGTCAGACGGGGCTCAGAAGCACTCGTTGCCCGCGCCGTCGCCGCTCTTCAGCGCGAGGCTCAGGCCGTTCAGCTTGAAGGTGCCGGCCGAGGTGGCCCGCGCGGTCTGCTGAACGCCGCTCAGGTCGGCGACCTTGGCCGACTGGGCGAAGCCGGTCGGACCGGTCGGCAGACCGGCGCCGCCGCCCGCCTTGGTCACGCCCGCGTGCGGGGCCCAGCCCTGGGTGGCCGTGCCGGAGAGGGTGGAGGCGTCCTGACCGATGTTGATGTCGGTGAAGGTCGCGTCCGCCTTCAGCTGCTCCAGGTCGATCAGCAGGTTCGAGGCCTCGACCGGCTTGGCGGAGTCGGTGCCGGCGTGCAGCTGGAGGGTGATCTTGCCCAGGCCGAACGCGGACAGGTCGGTCACCACCGACTGGCACAGGTTGTTGATGGTGGCGTGGTCGAAGGCCGAGACCGCGACCGGGTGCGGCTTGCCGTTCGCCTCGATGTCGACCGAGCCGAACTGGGCGAAGTTGGTGCCGTGCAGCTGGTCGGTGCTGACCTTGAACTGCTGGCCGGAAATGCTGAACGAGGCGGCGAGCGCGCTGTTGGCGATCGAGACGCCGACCATCGCGGTGGCCGCGACGCTCGGCACCATCACCAGGGCGAAGCGCTTCCAGCGGGTCTTGCCGTAGGCCTTGGACATGCGAGTCCTCCTTCTAGGACGTACATCTCCGGCTCCCCGGCGGCGCGTCCCGCGCCGGTGGGGGCCTGGGATGGGAGAGAGCTACGTCCTCGGTAGCGGAGAGCGCCTTGGGCGTCGTCGGACGCGGGAGCGGCCTGCGTGCTGCGGCACTCCCGTCCCGGAACCGGCCGTCCTTGTGGGACGACGGGTCGGACCGACGACATCGGCGATCACCCCCGAGCGACAACCAGCGACCGCGCAGGGCCGCGCGGCCGGTCGAGGACAGGAACCGCCGTGGGACCGCGGATACCCCCCTGCCCTCCCTACCGCCGACCGGAGCCGGCGGATCACCCGGTGGGGATCCCGCGCTCCGCGTGGCCGACCGGCTGTCGGAGGGTGTGGAGTCTGGGACCGGGCGTGGCCGATCGTGCTTGAATCCCGGGCGAAGCACAAGGGGTGGCTTACTGACGGGTAATGCAACACGGAGTGGCATTGATCATGGAATTGGCGCGATTTGCACTGTGCGTGACGCCTTGAAGGAATCGTGGCGACGAAATTTGCCGGAAACACTAGCGAAACACCCGTGGGTGGTCACTCAACGTGACCACCCACGGGTGAAATCAAGATTTGGTAAACCTCTGTCCGGTTGACCGGATTGTCGCCAAATCCCCCGGCGACACCACAGGTCACCCGACGTGCCAGGCACTCGGTGCCAGGACCCGCCAGCCGTACCGCTCAGAACGGCACGCGGGGCTCAGAACAGCACGCGGGCCAGCGCCGCTCGGGCCGCGACGACCCGCGGGTCCTCCGGGCCGATCACCTCGAACAGCTCCAGCAGGCGCAGCCGGGCGGTGTCCCGGTCCTCGCCGAAGGTCCGGCCGACGGTGTCCACCAGGCGCCCGAAGGCGTCCTCGACGTGACCGCCCACCAGGTCCAGGTCGGCCGCCTGCAGCTGGACCTCGACGTCCTTCGGGTCGGCGGCGGCCGCCACCCGGACCGCCTGCAGGTCCAGGCCCTCGACCCGCCTGAGCAGCTCGGCCTGAGCCAGGCCCAGCTTGGCCTCGGTGTTGTTCGGCTGGTCGGCCAGCACGTTCCGGTAGGCCTGGATGGCGCCGCCCAGGTCACCGGCGTCCAGCGCGTCGTGCGCGGCGGCCAGCGCCGGGTCCTCCGGGCGCTGCGGGACGGCGGCCTCCGCGGCCCCGCCCGGGGCGACCGCGCCGCCGGAGATGCCGAAGCGCTGCTCGGCGACCAGGATCAGCTGGTCCAGCACCTTGCGGACGTTCGCGGCGCTCTCCGCGCCCTGGAACAGCGGCACCAGCTGGCCGGCCACCACGGCCATCACGGCCGGGATGCCCTGGATGCCGAACTGCTGGGCGATCAGCGGGTTGGCGTCCACGTCGATCTTGGCGAGCACGAAGGCGCCGGCGTACTCCTCGGCCAGGCCCTCCAGGACCGGGCTGAGCTGCTTGCAGGGCCCGCACCACGCGGCCCAGAAGTCGATGACGACCGGCACCTCGGTGGAGCGCTGGACGACCTCGGTCTCGAAGGTGTCCTCGGTGACGTCGATGACGAGCTGGTAGGCGGACTGGGGGGCGACTCCGTCCGCTTCGGCGGCGGCCGCCTGGCGGGCCCGCTCGGCCCGGGCCTGCTCGGCCTTCTGGGCGGCCTCACCGGCCGCCTTCACTGCGGCGAGGTCGACCGCACCGCGCAGGGCGGCGCTGTTGAGACGCGAATTCCGTGGCTGCATGGCACCATCCTCCCCCGTCCGCGCTGCTCGCGGGCACCAACCTCCGGAAAGTCGCCCCGCGCGGGCTGCGCGGCGCGGGATCCCGGACGGTGCGCCCCTCCCCCGGTAGCCTGAACCGTTCGGCGCGGATCCCCACCCGCGCCCGCGCCGTCCCCGTCCCACGGGTCCGGCGCCTGGTTGTCACTGCTTTCGCTACAGGTCGTAGCGTAACTGGAGCCGGTGGCCCGGCCGCAAGCCCCACCGGCGGTTCGGGGACGTGAGCTGCCCCACTTTCCCGGGCTGCCCGGCTGCCCGAATCGGCGAACAGTCGCTACCGTTACCAGCCCCACCCAAGTTACTTACCAGTAAATCGCAAGGAGATCCGGTGCCGGCCGCCCAGCCCTCCGCGAGCCCGGACCGCACGGTCCCGGGCAGCCCAGACCGGGGCAGCACGGCCCAGGAGGGCGCGAACGCGTCCCGGACCAAGGGTCGGCCGCGCAGCGCCGCCGCCGACCGCGCGATCCTCGACGCCACCCGCGAGGCCCTCGCCGAACTGGGCTGGGGCGGACTGACCATGGGCCACGTCGCCAGCCGGGCCGGGGTCGCCAAGACCACGCTCTACCGCCGCTGGCCCTCCAAGAACGAGCTCGTGGTGGACGCCGTCGCCAGCCTCTTCGACGAACTCGTGATGCCCGACCTCGGCAGCCTGCGGGCCGACATCGAGGCCGTGGTGGCCCAGTTCGCCGACCTGCTGGCCCGCCCGGAGACCCAGACCGCACTGCTCGCCCTGTTCGCCGAGGGCACCCGCGACCCGCAGCTGCGCCGCCGGATCCGCGAGGCGATCGTGGACCCCCAGAAGCGGCTGGTCCGGCAGGGCCGGGCGGCCGCCCAGGCGCGCGGCGAACTCGAGGAGGACACCGACGCCGGATCGGCCCGCGAGGAGGTCGACATCATCTTCGACACCATCGCGGGCACGGTCGAACACCGCGTCCTGGTCAGCGGCGAGCCGATCACCCCCGAGTGGACCCGCCGCTTCACCGACCTGCTGCTCGGACCGCTCACCACGGGCTGAGGACTTCCGGGCACGGCGGAGCCGCCGTACGGAAGTCCGTACGGCGGCTTCGAAGTTCAGGAGGTCAGAACGCCGCGTTCTCCCGGTACGTCCCCCACTCCTGCCGCAGCGCGTTGCAGATCTCGCCCAGGGTCGCCTCGGCGCGCACGGCGTCCAGCATGGGCGGGATCATCGACTCGCCCGAGCGCGCCGCCGCCAGCATGGCGTCCAGCCCGGCCCGCACCGCCGCGTCGTCCCGGGCCGCCTTGCGCTCACCCAGCACCCGCACCTGCTCGCGCTCGACCTCGTGGCTGACCCGCAGGATCTCCAGGTCCGGGGTGACGCTGCGCGGGTGGCAGTTGACGCCGACCACGCGCTTCTCGCCCTTCTCCACCGCCTGCTGGTACTGGAAGGCCGCCTCGGCGATCTCGCCGGTGAACCAGCCCTCCTCGATCCCGCGCAGGATGCCGGAGGTGATCGGGCCGATCTCGTGGTCCTCCCGGCCCTTGTCCAGGATCCTCTGGAAGATCGCCTCGGCCTGCTGCTCGATCCGGTCGGTCAGCGCCTCGACGTACCAGGAACCGCCCAGCGGGTCGGCCACGTTGGTTACGCCGGTCTCCTCCATCAGCACCTGCTGGGTGCGCAGCGCGATCTCGGCGGCCTGCTCGGAGGGCAGCGCCAGGGTCTCGTCCAGCGCGTTGGTGTGCAGCGAGTTGGTGCCGCCGAGCACCGCGGAGAGCGCCTCGACGGCGGTGCGCACCACGTTGTTGTACGGCTGCTGCGCGGTGAGCGAGACGCCCGCGGTCTGGGTGTGGAAGCGCAGCCACTGCGCCTTGTCGGTCTTCGCGCCGAAGCGGTCGCGCATCCAGCGGGCCCAGATCCGGCGCGCGGCGCGGAACTTGGCGATCTCCTCGAAGAAGTCCAGGTGGGCGTCGAAGAAGAAGGACAGGCCGGGCGCGAAGACGTCCACGTCCAGGCCGCGGGACAGGCCCAGCTCGACGTAGGCGAAGCCGTCCGCGAGGGTGTACGCCAGCTCCTGCGCGGCCGTCGCCCCGGCCTCGCGGATGTGGTAGCCGGAGACGGACAGCGGCTTGTACGCCGGGATGCCCTTGGCGCAGTGCTCCATCAGGTCGCCGATCAGGCGCAGGTGCGGCTCGGGGGCGAAGAGCCACTCCTTCTGGGCGATGTACTCCTTGAAGATGTCCGTCTGCAGGGTGCCGTTGAGCACCGCCGGGTCCACGCCCTGGCGCTCGGCGGCCACGATGTACATGCAGAAGATCGGGACGGCCGGGCCGCTGATCGTCATCGAGGTGGTGACGTCGCCGAGCGGGATGCCGTCGAACAGCACCTCCATGTCGGCGGCCGAGTCGATCGCGACGCCGCAGTGGCCGACCTCACCGAGCGACTTGGGGTCGTCCGAGTCGTAGCCCATCAGGGTGGGCATGTCGAAGGCGACCGAGAGGCCGCCGCCGCCCGCGTCCAGGATCATCCGGTAGCGCTCGTTGGTCTGCTGCGCGTTGCCGAAGCCGGCGAACTGGCGGATGGTCCAGGTGCGGCCGCGGTAGCCGGTGGGGTGCAGGCCGCGGGTGAAGGGGTACTCGCCCGGCCAGCCGATCCGCTCGAAGCCCTCGACGGGCTGCCCGGGGGCGGGGCCGTAGACCGGCTCGACCTCGTCGCCGGAGAGGGTGGTGAAGTCCGCGTCCCGCTTGCGGGCCTTGTCGTACCGCTGCTGCCAGCGCTGCCGTCCGCGCTCGATCTCCTCGGCGTCCATGGGCCGAACTCCGCTCCGTACGGCCGCCACGGCACCGGGCGGCACAGCTATTAGGACGTCCTACTAATTTACTCGGACGTCCTAGTAGTTGTCGACGGCGGCCCCGGGAAAGCCGGAGAACAAAGAAAGGCGCCCCTCCCCGGTCAGGGAAGGGGCGCTCTCGAAAGCCCTGCTCAGGCGTTCACCGGCTCCGGAGCGGCGATCAGCGGCGCGACCTCGCGCGACACCGTGCGCTCGACGAAGAAGGCGGCGGTCGGGACCACCCCGGCCAGCAGGACCCAGGCCAGCTTGCCGACCGGCCACTTGGCCTTGGTGCCCAGGTCGAAGGCGAAGACCAGGTAGACCACGTACAGCCAGCCGTGCGCGATGCCCACCGCGGTCGTGAAGCCGGCCGCACCCGAGATGTCGAGCACGTACTTGGCGATCACACCGGCGGTCAGCAGCACCAGAAGGACGCCCGTGACATACGCCATGGCCCGGTAGCGGGTCAGCACACTCTGCTTCATGGCATCGAGGGTAACCGCCTTCACGCCCTCCCCTCGGCAGCCCCCTCGCCCGGCTCCGTGAAGTCCCCGGCGGCGACCCGCAGCGGCCTGAGCAGTTCGAACACCTGACGGCACTGGTCGGGGCCGTACTCCTCCAGCCCGAACTCCATCGCCATCAGCTCCCGGGTGGCCTCCTCGACCACCTCGCGGCCGCGCCCGGTGATCGTGGCGAGCACCCCGCGGCCGTCCAGCGGGTTGGGGCGGCGGGCGACCAGGCCGGCCCGCTCCAGGCGGTCGACGGTGTTGGTGACGCTGGTCGGGTGGACCATCAGCCGCTCGCCGATCTTGGAGAGCGAGAGCTCACCGGTCCGGCTGAAGGTCAGCAGCACCAGCGCCTCGTACCGGGCGAAGGTCAGACCGTACGGCTTGAGCACCGCGTCGACCCGGGAGAGCAGGATCTGGTGGGCGCGCATGATCGAGGTGATCGCCGCCATCGAGGGCACGGAGCCCCAGCGGCGGGCCCACAGCTCGTCGGCGCGGGCGATCGGGTCGAAGTCGAGTGCGAGGGGCTTGGCCACCTCCTTACCGTACCGGCGGACGGGACGTGTGCTACCAGCTGTCCTGATGCTGGACAAGCGCGACGCGTGGCGGGATCCCGCCAATCGGACGGCCAGGTCCATACCTGGACATTGCGTCGGTGTGAATGGACGGCAACGCGCCTCCGGCGCACGGGGGTTGCCCGTCGAACGACCGAACACCGCGGTACCCGGCCTCGGTTCGGACCGGAACCCGCTGAAAGTCAGGGTAAAAGGTCCCCTTTGTCCTTCCGTTCACATTGCTTCGCCTTGGCGGGACTTGGCCAATTCATGAGGAAGACCTGTCATTTGATTTGCTCGATTGTCATGCTTTCCGCCAACCCCGTTCGGTAGCCACCACCCCCACCCAACCGGTGGCAGCCGCACGACCGCTCGGGGTCCTCGCACGTCAGCGCCCGTCCCGCCCCTCAGGTGCCGAGCCCGGCCCCCGGGACGCGGTGCGACCGCGCCCACACGCGGTTTCCCGGAAGGACTCGTCCGTGAAGCGAAAGCTCGCCGCAGTCGCCGTACTCTCCGCCACCGCCCTGCTCACCGGTGTCGTCCAGGGCGTCGCCGCCCAGGCGGACCCGGCGCCGCACGCCCGGGGCGCCCAGCAGCGCGCCGACCTGATCGCCCAGGCGAACGGCCAGGCCGCCGAGGTGGCGCACGCCCTGGCCCTGGGCGGCCAGGAGCAACTCGTCGCCAAGGACGTCGTGGTGGACGCCGACGGCACCCGCCACCTCCGCTACGAGCGCACCTTCGCCGGACTCCCGGTCCTGGGCGGCGACCTGGTGGTGCACCAGAAGGCGGACGGCACGACCACCGCCGTGGACAAGGCCGTCGGCGCCACGCTCGCGCTGCCCGGCCTCGCCCCGAAGATCCCGGCGGACCAGGCCGCCGCCCAGGCGACCGGCGCCGTGCAGTCCACCGTCGGCATCGCCGCCGACGAGGACGAGGCACCGCTGACCGCCGTGCACCGGACCGGCAAGGCCGAACTGGTCGTCTGGGCGTCCGACGGCGCCCCGCGCCTGGCCTACCGGACCACCGTCGAGGGCGAACGCGCCGACGGCACGCCGAGCAGCCAGCTGCTGGTCACCGACGCGGCCACCGGCCAGGTGCTCTCCACCCACGAGCAGGTGCAGACCGCCTCCGGCACCGGCAAGGGCGTCTTCGTCGGCACCGTCCCGCTGAACACCACGCTGTCCAGCGGCACCTACTCGCTCAAGGACGACACCCGGGGCAACCAGTCCACCGTCAACATGAAGAACCGCACGTCCGGTTCGGGCACGCTGTACAGCAAGACCACCAACACCTGGGGCGACGGCACCGTCTCCAACGGCGAGTCCGCCGCAGTGGACGCCCAGTACGGCGCGGCGGCCACCTGGGACTTCTACAAGAACACCTTCGGCCGCAACGGCATCAAGAACAACGGCGTCGGCGCCACCAGCCGGGTCCACTACGGCTCCAACTACGTCAACGCGTTCTGGAGCGACACCTGCTTCTGCATGTCGTACGGCGACGGCGCGAGCAACACCCACCCGCTCACCGAGATCGACGTGGCCGGCCACGAGATGACCCACGGCGTCACCTCCGCCACCGCCGGACTCAACTACTCGGGCGAGTCCGGCGGTCTCAACGAGGCCACCTCGGACATCCTCGGCACGATGGTCGAGTTCTACGCCAACCTGCCCACCAACCCGCCGAACTACTGGATCGGCGAGCTGATCAACCTGAACGGCAACGGCACGCCGCTGCGCTACATGGACAAGCCCAGCAAGGACGGCAGGTCCGCGGACTCCTGGTCCTCCGGCGTCGGCAGCCTCGACGTCCACTACTCCTCGGGCGTGGCGAACCACTTCTTCTACCTGCTCTCCGAGGGCAGCGGCGCGAAGAGCATCAACGGCTTCAGCTACAACAGCCCGACCTCCAACGGCTCGACCGTCACCGGCATCGGCCGGGACAAGGCCGCGCAGGTCTGGTACCGCGCGCTGACCGTCTACTTCACCTCCACCACCAACTACGCGGGCGCCCGCACCGGCACCCTGAAGGCCGCGGCCGACCTGTACGGCGCCGGCAGCGCCGAGTACAACGCGGTCGCCGCCGCCTGGAGCGCCGTCAACGTCAACTGACGTACGGCACGCGGTGAGCAGGACGCCCGGGGCCTCGTTGGAGGGCAGGCCCCGGGCGTCCGCCCGTGCCCGGTGAGAAACGGCGACAGGCTGCCGCGGCCCTTGGGGAGAGGAGGCCGTGGCAGCCTGTCGACCGTCCACGCGGAAGCGGGATCAGGCGGTGGCGGGCTCCAGCTCGCCGCGCTCCTCCTGGGCGAGGGTCCGCTCGGCGTAGATGCCGCCGAACGGCAGCACCGAGAGCACGAACAGCAGGACGCCGCGCTTGGTGTCCCACTTCTGCGTCTGCCACGCCTGGATCCAGA
Organism: Kitasatospora sp. NPDC001683; assembly: GCF_053596495.1. NCBI lineage: Bacteria > Bacillati > Actinomycetota > Actinomycetes > Kitasatosporales > Streptomycetaceae > Kitasatospora > Kitasatospora sp. NPDC001683. The sequence continues at coordinate 100,716 of NZ_JBSFGK010000011.1, read as the reverse complement.
ACACCACGTACAGGATGAACAGGGTCCCGTGCAGCGGGCCGAGCACCGGGACGGCGTTGAAGCTGGTGTTGTACTTCAGCGCCGTGCAGATCAGCAGCAGGACGAAGGAGATCCCCTCGGGCGCGGAGATCAGGCGCAGGCGGTGGACGGCGCTGCGGTTCACGTTGGATACCTCAATACGGGGGTCGGAGGCGCGGGCACGCTTGTGAAGCGACTCACAAGCCTTCCGGCCATTATCACCGAGCACACGTCCGGGTCCCGGGCCGGGGGTGGCCACCGTGCCGGATGTCACAGCCGCGCGCCAGAACCCGGCCGGATGCGGCAGGGCGTCGCCCGTAGCCCCTATCCTCTTGCCCGCGCGCCCACAGATCCGGGCGCCCGGGCATCACACACGGGGGTAGCCACACCATGTTCAAGCGGGACTGGGACCGTAGGACCTGCGCCAAGCGCGGCCACATCACCTACGCGCCGACCGAGCCCGAGCTGGCCACCCGGCTGCACGCCGCCACCGCCGTCGGCGACGCCTGGCGCTGCCTGCGCTGCGGCGACTTCGCGCTCGGCGCCCCGCACGGCTCCGGCCCGGCGGCGAACGCCCCGCTGGTGCCGCGCGGCAAGGCGCTGCGGGACCTCTTCATCCTGCGCTTCCTGGCCGTCGAGCGGGTGCTGCGCGGCGTCGTCATCATCCTGATGGCCTGGGGGGTCTGGAAGTTCTCCAACAGCCAGGAGGCCGTGCAGCGGGTCTTCGAGGAGGACCTCACGATCTTCAAGCCGGTCACCGACCACTTCCACTGGGACCTCGACCACGCCCCGATCGTCGAGACGATCCGCAAGACCTTCGGCTACCAGAAGAAGACCCTGCTGATCGTCGCGGGCGCGATGGTCGCCTATGCGCTGATCGAGATCGTCGAGGCGGTCGGCCTCTGGCTGGGCAAGCGCTGGGCCGAGTACCTGACCGTGGTCGCCACCGCGGCCTTCCTCCCGCTGGAGGGCTACGAGCTGCACGAGCACGTCAGCGCGGTGAAGATCTGCACCCTGCTGCTGAACATCGCGGCGGTGCTCTGGATCATGCTCTCCAAGCGGCTGTTCGGCCTGCGCGGCGGTGTGGTGGCCTTCGAGGCGGAGCGCCACTCGGCCTCGCTGCTGGAGGTCGAGGAAGCGGCCGGCACCGTCCCCCACCCCGGCCACGGCCGCGGGGCGCACGCCCGCTCCTGACCCGAACGACTGTCCCAGCTCCGTACCGGTTGGCCCGCGCCCTCTCGCCCGGCCGCCCCGGCGGCGGCTAGATTGCGGCCGTGGCACAGTTCAGACTCCAGGGATCGCGGGTGCTCGCCGTCGAGTTGGGCGGCGACGCCGTCAAGGCCCGGCACGGCTCGATGGTCGCCTACACCGGCCAGATGACCTTCAAGAAGCTGACCGGTGGCGGGGACGGCCTGCGGGGCATGGTCACCCGCCGGCTCACCGGCGAACGGATGGCCGTCATGGAGGTGAAAGGGCAGGGCACCTGCTACTTCGCCGACAAGGCCACCGAGATCAACCTGGTCCGCCTCGACGGGGAGACGCTCCACGTCGAGGCGGACAACCTGCTCTGCACCGAGGCCGGTCTGCACACCGGCACCAGCTTCACCGGGCTGAACGGCGTCTCCTCGGGCAACGGGCTCTTCACCACCAAGGTGGAGGGCCACGGCTGGGCCGCCGTCACCTCCAACGGCCCGGCCGTCATCCTGCGGGTCAGCAGGGACATGCCGCTGCGGGTCGACCCGGGCGCGTACGTCGCGCACACCGGCAACCTGCACCGCAGCCTGAAGTCGGGCGCGGGCTGGACCACGGTGATCGGCGAGGGCGGCGGCGAGGCCGTCCAGGTCGAGTTCACCGGCGAGGGCCTGGTGTACGTCCAGCCCTCGGAGAAGGTCACCATCGGGGGTGACGTCTGATGGGTTTCACCCGGATCAACGGGAAGATGGTCGAGGCCCAGGTGCTGCCCGGCCAGCGGCTGTTCAGCCAGCGCGGGGCGATGCTCGGGTACACCGGCGACGTCCGGTTCACCCCGAACATCACCGGCGGGCAGGGCGGGGTGATGTCGATGATCGGCCGCCGGGTCGCCAACGAGGACACCCCGCTGATGACCGTCGAGGGCCACGGCCGGGTGATGTTCGGCCACGGCGGCCACCACGTCCAGGTGATCGACCTGACCGGCGAGGCCCTGTTCGTCGAGGCGGACCGGCTGCTCGCCTTCGAGGGCACGCTGCGGCAGTCCACCGTGTTCCTGGGCTCCCAGGGCGGGGTGATGGGCATGGTCCGCGGTCAGGTCAGCGGGCAGGGCCTGTTCACCACCCGGTTGGAGGGCCACGGCTCGGTCGCGGTGATGGCCCACGGCGGCGTCTTCGAGCTGCCGATCACCCCCGGCCAGCCGGTGCACGTCGATCCGCAGGCGTACGTGGCGCACCGCGGCGAGGTGCGCAACAAGCTGTCCACGGCGATCGGTTGGCGCGAGATGATCGGCCGCGGCTCGGGCGAGGCGTTCCAGCTGGAGCTGTCCGGGCAGGGCGCGGTGTACGTCCAGGCGAGCGAGGAGAAGCTCTGATGTCCTACCCTCCGCAGCCGCCGTACGGGCAGTCGCCGTACGGGCAGTCGCCGCACGACCAGCCGACCCAGCCGGGCTTCACGGTGCCGCCGGTGCCGCCGACGCCGGCGAACCACGGCCGCTCCTCGGACTACCCGCCGCCCCCGCCCCCGCCGCCCGGCTTCGTGGACCACCAACAGCCGTACGCCCAGGAGCAGTTCACCGGCCCGCCGGCCCCGCTGCCGACCACCCACGGCGGCCCGGGCCCGGTGGTCCACGACGCGTACACGCTGCCGGCCAACGACAACGTCAACCCGTACGCCTTCGCCGTCGACCTGAACGGCTCCTACTTCCTGCAGAAGGGCAAGATGGTCGCCTACTACGGCGACATCACCTTCCGCGGCGTCGGCGCCGGGATGGTCGACCGGGCGCTCGGCCTGCACTTCAACTCCCCGCTGCACGCGGCGGACTGGGTGGTCGCCCAGGGCACCGGCAAGCTGCTGCTGGCCGACCGCGCCTACGACCTCAACTCCTACGACCTGGACGACGGCAACCTGACCGTCCGCTCCGGCAACCTGCTCGCCTTCGACCCGGCGCTGCGGCTCAAGCAGTCGATCATCCCGGGCTTCCTGACGCTGATCGGCACCGGCCGCTTCGTCGCCGCCTCGAACGGGCCGGTGCACTTCGTGGAGCCGCCGATCCGGGTGGACCCGCAGGCCCTGGTCGGCTGGGCGGACTGCCCGGCGCCGTGCCACCACTACGACCACGACTACCTGCACGGGGTGGTCGGCGGCCTGCGGCGGCTGACCGGCCTCGGCGGCGCCTCCGGCGAGGAGCACCAGTTCGAGTTCATCGGCGCCGGGCAGGTGCTGGTGCAGTCGAGCGAGAAGCTGATGGCCGAGCGGTCGGTGGGCCGGGTGGACGCCGAGGCGGGCGTCCCGGGCGGCGGGGTGCCGGTCCAGCCGGACCACGGCGGCGACCCCCACACCCCGGGGCTCGGTAGCCTGGGCGAAATCGGTCGGCGTTTCGGCCTGTAAACTTGTACAAGATTGAACTAAATCGGCTATGCTGGATCCCATGGATACGCACACGATCGAGACTGCGGACACCCCCGAGCCGCAGCCCGAGGAGGAGACTCCCTGGCTGACCGCCAGGGAGCAGCGGATGTGGCGCGCCCATCTGGAGGTCGCCAAGCTGCTGGACTACCAGCTCAGCCGCGAACTCCAGCCCCACAACCTGGCCATCAACGACTACGAGATCCTGGTCGTCCTCTCCGAGGCCCCCGACCACCGGATGCGGATGACCGACCTCGCGACCGCCACCCTCCAGTCGAAGAGCCGGCTCTCGCACCAGATCACCCGCATGGAGAACGCCGGCCTGGTCCTGCGCCAGGAGTGCCCCGGCGACCGCCGCGGCCTCTACGCCCACCTCACCGAACAGGGCTGGGAAACCATGCAGCGCGTCGCCCCCGACCACGTCCGCAGCGTCCGGGCCCACTTCATCGACCGCTTCACCCCGGAACAGCTCGACGCCATCTACGAGGCCCTGGCCCCCGTCGCCGACCACCTCCGCGGCCTCCGCGGCCGCTCCTAGCCCCGGGAACACCCCGCGCCTGTGCACAGGAAGTCGGCCGGGCCGACTTCCTGTGCACAGGTCCGGACGGGGCGACCCGCTCAGTTCGTGGTCAGGCCCGCCACGAGTTCGTCGGCGGCGCCGTACGGGTCGAGGTGGCCGGTGACGACGCGTTCGGCGAGGCCGGCCAGGTGGCGGTCGCCGGAGAGGTCGCCGATCCGGGCGCGCAGTTCGGCCAGGGCGATGGCCTCGATCTCCTGGGCGGCCCGGCGGCGGCGGCGCGCGGCCAGTTCGCCGTGCTCCTCCAGCCAGGCGCGGTGCTTCTCCAGCGCCTCGACCACCTCGTCCACGCCCTCGCCGCGCGCCGCGACGGTCTTGACGATCGGCGGGCGCCAGTCCCCCGGTTCGCGGGCCTCGCCGAGGCCCAGCATGTGGTTGAGCTCCCGGGCGGTGGCGTCGGCGCCGTCCCGGTCGGCCTTGTTGACCACGAAGACGTCGCCGATCTCCAGGATGCCCGCCTTGGCCGCCTGGATGCCGTCGCCCATCCCGGGGGCGAGCAGCACCACGGCGGTGTCGGCCTGGGCGGCGATCTCGACCTCGGACTGGCCCACGCCCACGGTCTCGACCAGGATCACCTCGCACCCGGCCGCGTCCAGCACCCGCAGCGCCTGCGGCGCCGCCCAGGACAGCCCGCCCAGGTGCCCGCGGGTGGCCATCGAGCGGATGAACACCTCGGGGTCGGTCGCGTGGTCCTGCATCCGGACCCGGTCGCCCAGCAGCGCCCCGCCGGAGAACGGCGAGGACGGGTCGACGGCGAGCACCCCGACCCGCTTGCCGAGCCGCCGGTAGGCGGAGACCAGCGCCGAGGTGGAGGTGGACTTGCCGACCCCGGGCGAGCCGGTCAGGCCCACGGTGTACGCCTGCCCGGTGTACGGCGCGAGCGCGGCCATCGCCTCCCGCAGCTGCGGCGCGGCGTTCTCGACCAGCGTGATCAGCCGGGCGACCGCCCGCGGCCGGCCCTCCCGGGCCTGCTCGACCAGCGTGGCGACATCGATCATGGGGGATCTCCTTGCGCAGATGCCGACGGACGGCGGATGCCGAAGGGGCTGCGGACCACTTGTGGCGGTCCGCAGCCCCGAGGTCAGAGCGGTGATCAGGCCTTCGGCACGCGCACGATCAGCGCGTCGCCCTGGCCGCCGCCGCCGCACAGGGCGGCCGCGCCGACCCCGCCGCCGCGGCGCTGCAGCTCCAGCGCGAGGGTGAGCACCACGCGGGCGCCGGACATGCCGATCGGGTGGCCGAGCGCGATCGCGCCGCCGTTGACGTTGACGATGTCGGAGGAGACGCCCAGGTCCTTCATCGACTGGTGGGCGACGGCGGCGAAGGCCTCGTTGATCTCGATCAGGTCGAGGTCGGAGACCTCCAGGCCCTCCTTGGACAGCGCGTGCTTGATCGCGTTGGACGGCTGCGACTGCAGCGAGTTGTCCGGGCCGGCCACGTTGCCGTGCGCGCCGATCTCGGCGATCCAGGTCAGGCCCAGCTCCTCCGCCTTGGCCTTGCTCATCACGACCACGGCGGCGGCGCCGTCGGAGATCTGCGAGGAGGTGCCGGCGGTGATCGTGCCGTCCTTGGTGAAGGCCGGGCGCAGCTTGGCGAGGCCCTCGACGGTGGTGTCGGCGCGGATGCCCTCGTCCTGGCTGAACAGGACCGGCTCGCCCTTGCGCTGCGGGATGGCGACCGGGACGATCTCGGCGTCGAAGACGCCGTCGGCCTGCGCCTTGGCGGCGCGCTGGTGGGAGGCGGCGGCGATCTCGTCCTGCACCTCGCGCGGGATGCCCAGGCGGGTGTTGTGCTTCTCGGTGGACTCGCCCATCGGGATGTTCTCGTAGGCGTCGGTCAGGCCGTCGTACGCCATGGCGTCGAGCACCTCGACCGCGCCGTACTTGTAGCCCTCGCGGGACTTCGGCAGCAGGTGCGGGGCGTTGGTCATCGACTCCTGGCCGCCGGCCACCACGATGTCGAACTCGCCGGCCCGGATCAGCTGGTCGGCCAGGGCGATGGCGTCCAGGCCGGAGAGGCAGACCTTGTTGACGGTCAGCGCCGGGACGTTCATCGGGATGCCGGCCTTGACGGCCGCCTGGCGGGCCGGGATCTGGCCGGCGCCGGCCTGCAGCACCTGGCCCATGATCACGTACTGGACCTGCTCACCCGTGATCCCGGCCCGCTCCAGCGCGCCCTTGATCGCGAAGCCGCCGAGGTCGGCACCGGAGAAGCCCTTGAGGGAGCCGAGCAGGCGACCCATCGGGGTCCGCGCACCGGCAACGATCACAGAGGTGGTGTTGGTCATGGGACGGGCCCCTTCGCACGTCGTGGCCAGGTGAGGATGCGCTCAGGGTACTGACCCGTTTTCCGCCCGTCACCGGAGCGACGGTGTGATCGAGCGCACTGGCACCATCCAGTCAACACCGTGTCAACACGGTCCGGGTGAACGTTCGGGTGAAACCCGTGCGTGTGAGCAGGCTCGCACGTCCGGCACTGGCGCGGCCTCGGGCCCGTACGCTGCACTGGGTGCCACTTTCCGTCCACCGCCCTGGAGGCCGCCGTGCTGACCCGTATCGACCACATCGGCATCGCCTGCCGAGACCTCGACAAGACGGTCGAGTTCTACCGCGCCACCTACGGCTTCGAGGTGTTCCACAGCGAGGTCAACGAGGAGCAGGGCGTCCGCGAGGCGATGCTCCGGATCAACGGCACGGACGACGGCGGCGCCTCGTACCTCCAGTTGCTCGAGCCCACCCGGCCGGACTCCACCGTCGCCAAGTGGCTGGAGAAGAACGGCGAGGGCGTGCACCACATCGCCTTCGGCACGGCCGACGTGGACGGCGACGCCGAGGCCATCCGCGGCAAGGGCGTCCGGGTCCTCTACGACCAGCCGCGGATCGGCTCGATGGGCTCGCGGATCACCTTCCTCCACCCCAAGGACTGCGGCGGCGTGCTGACCGAGCTGGTCACCTCCGCCCAGCCGACCGAGCGCGAAGGGCACTGAGAACCACCGGACGCCGCACTCGACCCTAGCGACCCGTCAGTAACCTGGTCCGCCAGCCGGAAAACCCCCACGCGGCCATTCCCCCGCAGTGCGCTCCCACTACAATGCCCAGGTGCGCGACGACTCCGGGGGACGGAGGCGGCGGGCACGGCCGATGACAGGCCTGTCCGCCCTCCGGTGGTCGGCCCGTCGCAGGGGAGTCCAGTACGCGGGCACGGCTGAACAGTCGCAAGACGGATCTGTCACCATTCTCCACAGGCAAGAGTTCGCCCAGGAGTCCACCCGGACGGGGGAACGCGGCACCCCCGCGTTCCCGCGGCCAGGACTCCGACGACCGCGGCGGACGCCCCCGGCTTGGCAGGGGGCCGTCCGGTGACCGCGGATGCAAGGACCAGTCGGACCGGCACCCGGACACGGGAGCCCCGGACCGGCCGGGTCGAGGACGCGACCAGGAGATGGATGGGACCGCGGAGTGCGGGGCAACGACCGCTACGAGGCTGACGATCACCTCTCCCAGTTCGAGGCCGAGATGGGTCGGACTCGGAAGGAGCGGGACAAGGCAGTCGAGCATGCCGAGGACCTCGCCTACCAGGTGGAGGTGCTCCGGGCCAAGCTGCACGAGTCCCGGCGCATGCTCGCCCAGCCGCGCGCCTTCGACGCCGTCTCCGGCCAGGCCGAGCAGATGCTCCGCACCGCCGAGATGCAGGCCCAGCAGATGCGCGCCGACGCCGAGCGCCAGCTGCGCGACTCCCAGGCCGCCACCCAGCGGATCATGGCCGAGGCCGCCGAGCGCACCGCCCGGCTGGAGGCCGAGCTCGCCGCCCGCCGCCGTCAGCTGGAGGACGAGCTCACCGAGCTGCGCCGCACCGCCGAGCAGCACGTCAACGGCTGGGCCGAGCAGACCCGGACCGGGTCCGAGCAGGAGGCCCAGCGCCTGCTGCAGGAGGCCCGTGCCGAGGCCGAGCGGATGGTCGCCGCCGCCCGCGCCGAGGCCGCCGCCCTCTCCGACCAGGCCCGCGCCCAGACCGCCGCCGACGTGGACGCCGCCCGCGGCGAGGCCCAGGCCGCCGCCGAGGCCGCCCTGCAGAAGGCCCAGAGCGACGCCGAGCGGCTGCTGCGCGCCGCCTCCGAGCACGCCCAGCAGGCCGGCGCCCAGGCCGCCGCCGACGTGGACGCGGCCCGCGGCCAGGCCCAGCAGGAGCTGGCCGCCGCCCATGCCGCCGCCGAGCAGCAGCTGGCCGCCGCGCAGGCCGAGATCGGCCGGCTCAAGGAGCAGGCCGCCGCCGAGCAGGCCCGCGCCGAGCAGCAGCTCAGCGCCGCGAAGACCGAGATAGAGCGACTGCGGGCCGAGGCGATCGCCGAGGCCGAGCGCACCCGCCGGGAGGCCGCCGAGCTGCGTGCCCAGGCCGAGCAGGCCGCCGAGCAGCTCCAGGCCGACGCCGAGGCCGCCGCCGAGCGCAAGGTCGCCGACGGCGAGGCCGCCACCGAACAGCGTTCCCAGACCGCCCGGGCCGAGATCGCCCGACTGGTCGCCCAGGCCACCAAGGAGTCCGAGGCGATCCGCGCGGAGGCCGAGGCCCTCCGGGCCGAGGCGGCCACCAGGCAGGCCGAGGCGGACGCCGCCAAGGCCGCCGCCGCCGAGGAGGGCGAGCGGCTGCGGGCCACCGCCGAGTCGGTCGCCGCCCAGCTGAAGGCCGAGGCCGAGGCCGCGATCGCCGAGCTGCGCGCCCAGGCCGAGCGGGACGTGGCCGAGCTGCGGGCGCAGGCCGAGGCCGACGCCCAGCGGCTGCGCGGCGAGGCCGAGGAGGCGGGCCGCGCGGCCGGCGCCAAGGACGCCACCGTCCACCTCGCCAAGGCCGCCAAGACTGCCGAGGAGGTGCTCGGCCGGGCCAACCAGGACGCCGAGGCCGCGCGCAGCGAGGCCGCCACCGAGGCCGAGCGGATCCGCGCCGAGGCCCGCGCCGAGGCCCAGCGACTGCGCGAGCAGGCCCAGGCGGCCGTCGAGCAGGCCCAGAACGCCGCCCTGGACGACGCCGCCGCGATCCGCGAGCGGATCGAGCAGATGCAGGACGAGGCGGCCCGACTGCGGGCCGAGGCCGAGGAGCTGCGCGCCCAGGCCGCCGCCGAGGCCGACCGGGTCCGCAGCGAGGCCCGCCGCCAGGCCGTCCTGCAGATCGAGGAGTCGGCGAAGAACGCCGAGGAGCTGCTCACCAAGGCCAAGGCCGACGCGGACGAGCTGCGCGCGGGCGCGGCCGGGGAGATCGAGCGGCTGCGCGAGCAGGCCCAGGAGCAGGCCGCCGAGACCCAGGGCCGGGCCGAGCAGACCCTGGCCCGGGCCCGGGCCGAGGCCGAGAAGATCACCGCCGCGGCCGAGCAGCAGGGCCAGGACGCCCTGGCCGCCGCCAAGGCCGCGGCCGCCGAGAACCGCACCGCGGCCGAGCGCGAGACCGCCGAACTCCGGCGCGACGCGGCCGAGTTCGACCAGCGGGTGCGGTCCGAGGCGAGCGCCGCCGCGCAGGCCCTGACCGCCGACGCCCAGGCCGAGGCGAACGCCGTCCGGGACGCCGCGGTCGCCGACGCCGAGCGGGTGCGCACCGAGGCCGACACCGAGGCCGCCCGCACCCGGGCCGAGGCCGAGGCCGCCGCGAACGCGCTGCGCGAGGAGAGCCGGCGCGAGTACGAGGAGGCCGCCGCCGGGCTGCGCCGTGAGCGCGAGGAGACCGCCGAGCAGCTGGCCGGCGCCCGGACCGCCCGCGAGCAGGCCGAGCAGGCCGCCGCCGAGCTGACCGAGCGCACCGCCGCCGAGACCGCCGAGGTCCGCGCGGCCGCCGACCGCTACGCCGCCGAACAGCGCGAGAGCGCCGACCGCGAGACCGCCGAGCTGCGCGCCCTCGCCCAGCAGGAGACCACCCAGCAGCGCGAGAACGCCGAGGCCTACGCCGACCGCGTCCGCACCGAAGCCGAACAGCACGCCGCCGCGCTCACCGAGCGCACCGCCGCCGAGACCGCCGAGCAGCGCGAGGGCGCCGACCGGTACGCCACCAAGCAGCGCGCGGACGCCGACCACTACGCCGCCGAACAGCGCGAGAACGCCGACCGGTACGCCGCCACCCAGCGCGCCGAGGCCGAGCAGACCGCCGCCGAGCTGCGCGCCGAGGCCGAGCTGTACGCCGTCGACCGCCGCGCCGAGGCCGACGAGCTGCTGGAGCGGGCCGCGGACGCCGCCGAGCAGCGCCGGGCGGAGGCCGCCCAGGACGCCAAGGCGACCCGCGAGAAGGCCGCCGCCGAGCTGGCCCTCGCCAACGAGCAGGCCGAGACCGTACGGGCCGAGGCCGGCCGGGAGCTGTCCGAGGCCCGCGCCACCGCCGACGAGATCCGCGCCGAGGCCACCGCCGTCCTGGAGCGGGCCAAGGCCGACGGCGAGGACGTGCTCGCCGCCGCACGGGCCGAGGGCGCCGAGCTGGTCGCCGCCGCCGAGGAGGAGGCCGCCGAGGTCCGTCAGTCGGTGGCCGGCCTGCACGAGGCCGCCGCCGAGCAGATCGCCGCGCTGCGGGCCACCGCCGAGCAGGAGGCCGCGGACACCCGCGCCCTGGCCGAGCAGGACGCCGCCGAGACCCGCGCCCTGGCCGAGCGGGAGACCGCGGAGCAGCGCGAGCTCGCCGAGCGCGAGACGACCGAGCAGCGCGAGCTGGCCGACCGGGAGACCGCCGAGCAGCGCGCGGCGGCCGAGGAGTACAGCGCCGAGCAGCGCGAGGCCGCCGACAAGTACGGCGCCGACCTGCGCGCCCGCGCCGAGGCCGAGACCGCCGCCCTGCGCGAGCAGACCGAGCTCGAGCTCACCGCCGAGCGCGAGGCCGCCGAGGCCGAGCTCGGCCGCCAGCGGGCCGAGGCCCAGGCCTACGACGAGCAGCTGCGCGCCGACGCCGAGGCCGAGCTGCGCGCCGCCCAGGAGGCCGCGGAGCAGCTGCGCGCGGACGCCGAGGCGCAGGCCGCCCGTACGGTGGCGGACGCCGAGGCCCAGGCCGCCCGGACCGTCGCCGACGCCGAGGAGCTGGCCGCCGGGCTGCGCGCCGAGGCCGAGGAGTACGCCCTCGCCACCCGCACCCTGGCCGACGAGTACGACGCCGCCACCCACTCCCGCGCCGACGCCTACGACGCGGAGACCAGGGAGGCCGCCGAGCAGTTCGACAAGGCCACCCGGGAGCGGGCCAAGTCCGTCCTGGAGAAGGCCTTCGCGGACGCCGAGGCGCTCGGCGAGGACGCCCAGACCACCGCGCTGGCCACCACCGCCGCCGCCGAGGAGCAGGCGGACGCGATGGTCGCCGCCGCCCGCAAGGAGGCCGACCGGCTGGTCGCGGCCGGCGAGGCGGCCGGTCAGGCCGAGGTCGAGAAGGGCCGCTCCGACGCCGACGCGCTGCTCGCCGAGGCCCGTCGGGACGCCACCGCGATCCGCGAGCGCGCCGAGGAGCTGCGCGAGCGCACCGACGCCGAGGTGGAGGCGCTGCACGAGCGGGCCCGCAAGGAGAACGCGGCGGCCATGAAGTCGGCCGGCGAGCGGGTGGACGCACTGGTGACGGCCGCCCAGGAGCAGCTGACCGAGGCCGAGGAGCAGGCGGTGGCCACCGTCGCCGAGGCCGAGGACCGGGCCGCCGCCCTGGTCGCCGCCGCCGAGGAGCGGGCCGCCGAGCTCACCTCGGAGGCGTCCGCGGAGGCCAGCAAGGTCCGGCTGTCCGCCGTCCGCAAGGCGGAGGGCCTGCTCAAGGAGGCCGAGACCAAGCTCGCCAACTCCACCGACCGCGCCGAGTCGCTGATCGAGAAGGCCGAGGCCAAGCTGGCGTCGGCCGAGGCGGAGGCCGAGGAGCGGCTCGACAGCGCGGCCACCGAGGCGGAGAAGCGGCTGCAGGACGCCGACCGCACCGCGGAGGAGCAGGTCGAGCTGGCGAAGGCGGAGGCCGAGCGGATCGTCGCCGAGGCGAAGGCCGAGGCCAAGCGGGTCACCGACGAGGGCCGGCGCGAGCTGGACGAGCTGGTGCGCCGCCGCAAGGACATCAACACCGAGATCTCCAGGGTCCAGGACGTGCTGTCGGCGCTGGAGGCGTTCGAGGCACCGTCACCGGTCGCCCAGGCCAACGGGGGAAGCAACACCAAGAAGGACGGGGGTGCCAAGGCCGGTGCCGGAGTTGGCTCCCCCCGGTCGGGTGGCAATCGCTCCAAGAACGCACCACCCGATTGAGCGGACATTGGCGGTCATTGTCCGTGAGACAACGGCATTTCGCCGTCGACACTCCGGTACCGTGTCAGGATTCCCTCAACCACCTCAGCGGTTTGACGACAGGAAGCCCAGAGTCCCATGAGCGACAGTCACTCCCCTCACGGCTTCGACCTGGTGCGCCGTGGGTACGAGCGCGCCCAGGTCGACGAGCGGATCACCAAGCTGGTGGCCGACCGTGACAGTGCCTTGACCCGGATCAGCGCGCTGGAGAAGCGCATCGAGGAGCTCCACCTGGAGACCCAGACCGCCCAGGCGGCGGTCGCCGATGCGGAGCCCTCCTACGCCGGTCTCGGCGCCCGGGTCGAGAAGATCCTGCGACTGGCCGAGGAGGAGGCCAAGGACCTGCGCGACGAGGCGCACCGCGCTGCCGAGCAGCACCGCGAGCTGGCCGAGGCCGCCGCCCAGCAGGTCCGCACCGAGGCCGAGAACTACGCCAAGGACCGCAAGGCCAAGGCGGAGGACGAGGGCCTGCGGATCGTCGACAAGGCGAAGAGCGACTCCGCCCAGCTGCGCGCCGAGGCCAACAAGGACGCCCAGAACAAGCGCGAGGAGGCGGACGCCCTCTTCGAGGAGACCCGCACCAAGGCCGCCCAGGCCGCGCTGGAGTTCGAGACCAACCTGGCCAAGCGCCGGGAGCAGTCCGAGCGCGACCTGGCCGCCCGTCAGGCCAAGGCCGAGAAGCGCCTCGCCGAGATCGAGCACCGGGCCGAGCAGCTGCGCCTGGAGGCCGAGAAGCTGCGCACCGACGCCGAGCGCCGCGCCCGCCAGACCGTCGAGACGGCCCAGCGCCAGTCCGAGGACATCGTGGCGGACGCCAACGCCAAGGCGGACCGCATCCGCAGCGAGTCCGAGCGCGAGCTGGCGGCGCTGACCAACCGTCGCGACAGCATCAACGCCCAGCTGACCAACGTCCGCGAGATGCTGGCGACGCTGACCGGCGCGGCCGTGGCCGCCGCCTCGCTGCCGAACGACGACACCATGGGCGTGCCCGCCCAGCAGTCGCGCTGACGGCCGACACCGACGGGCCCTCACCCTCCCGGGTGAGGGCCCGTCGACTTTCCCCGCGTCACCACCTCGGGTAGGCCCCGTCGGGCCGCTGGTGCCCGCTGCTGAGCTGGTTGCCCTCGTCGTCCGAGACGGTGCCGAACCAGGAGGTACACCAGACCGACACCGAGTCGGGCCAGTACTGCACCTCGAACGGGTGCCCGGGCCCGTAGTCGCCGTACGAGGTGACGGTGAAGGTCTCGCCCGGGCGCAGCCAGTAGTCCTCGCCGAGCGGCTCCAGGGTCAGCTCCAGCAGCCCCTCGCCGCGGTTCGTCACCGGCATCCGGCCGGTGACCTCGAGCGCGGAGAAGTCCCAGCCCGCCGCGTCCGGGCTCATCCGGCCACCCGGGCGAGCAGTCGGCGGACGGCGGCGTCGAACGCCCCCGGGGACTCCAGGGCGCTGAGGTGTCCCACGCCGGGGACGACGGTCAGCTCGGCGTCCGGGCGGGCCTGGACCATGAGTTCGGCCTCCTCCGGCGGCACCAGGGCGTCCTGGGCGCCGGCGACGACGGCGAGCGGCACCCGGAGGCCGGCCAGCACGTCCAGGGAGTCCGGGCGGCCCGCCATGGCCCGCTGGGCCCAGGCGACGGCGGCCGGCGACGCGGCGGCCACCATCTCCTGCACCCGGTCCACCAGGTGCTGCGAGTCGGGCCCGAGCTGCCCGGCCGCCACCCGCTCGTCCAGCAGCAACCGGACGCTGTCCCGGGCGGTGACGGCGGCGGCGATCCGCTCCCGGTTGGCCCGGGCGGCGTCGGTGTCGGCGGTGGCCCGGGTGTTGGCCAGCAGCAGGCCGGACAGCCGGTCCGGGTGGCGGCGGGCGAAGGCGAGGGCCACGTAACCGCCCATGGAGAGCCCGCCGACCACCGCGCGGTCGATCCCGGCCGCGTCCAGCAGCAGCGCCAGGTCGTCGGCGACCAGGTCCAGCGAGGGCTCGTCGGCGCCCAGCTCGGTGCCGCCGAAACCCCGCTGGTCGGGGGCGAGCACCCGGACCTCGTCCCCGGTCAGTCCGGGCAGCGCGTCCAGCTGGGCGGACCACATCGAGGCGTTCAACGGAAAGGCGTGCAACAGCACGAGGGGTGTTCCGGTACCGCTCTCGCGGACCGATACTGCGGAGGGGAGCTGGGTCATGCGCCCACCTCGCTACGCTCGGCAGGGGCATAACCCAACGCGCACCTCTCAACGATTCGCTCGCTTCGCTCGCTCATGCGCCCACCTCGCGACGCTCGGCAGGGGCATAACCCAACGCGCACCTCTCAACGATTCGCTCGCTTCGCTCGCTCATGCGCCCACCGTATTCGGGTGTGCCCGGCAGGCCCACTCAGCGGGCCGCCTTGTCTGCTTTGTCCTAACCTGACAGAGAGTAAGGGAGCGCGAATGATCGAGTTGCACGACCTGACGAAACGTTACGGCAAGACGCTCGCGGTGGACCGGCTCGGCTTCTCGGTCCCCCCGGGAGTGGTCACCGGCTTCCTCGGCCCCAACGGCGCGGGCAAGTCCACCACCATGCGCATGATCCTCGACCTGGACCGCCCGACCGGCGGCCGGGTCACCATCGACGGCAAGCGCTACGGACAGCTCAGCGAGCCGCTCAGGAAGATCGGCGCCCTGCTGGAGGCCAAGGCCGTCCACCCCGGCCGCACCGCCCGCGACCACCTGCTCTGGCTCGCCCAGAGCAACCGACTCCCCGAGCGCCGGGTGGACGAGGTGCTCGCCCTGGTCGGCCTCACCCCGGTCGCCCGCAAGCGGGCACGCGGCTTCTCGCTCGGCATGGGCCAGCGCCTGGGCATCGCCTCCGCGCTGCTCGGCGACCCGGAGATCGTCATGTTCGACGAGCCGGTCAACGGACTGGACCCGGAGGGCATCCTCTGGATCCGCAACCTGATGAAGCGCCTCGCCGGCGAGGGCCGGACGGTCTTCGTCTCCTCCCACCTGATGAGCGAGATGGCCGTCACCGCCGACCACCTGGTGGTCATCGGCAAGGGCCGGCTGCTCGCCGACCTGCCGATGCCGGAGTTCATCCGGCGCAACTCCCGCTCCGCCGTACGGCTGCGCAGCCCGCAGCCGGAGCGCCTGCTCGACGTCCTGGCCGGAGCCGGCCTGCGGCACGAGCCGGGCCCGGACGGCTCCTACGAGGTGGTCGACGGCGACCTCGCGGACCTCGGCGAGCTGGCCGCCTCGCACGGCGTGGTGCTGCACGAACTCAGCCCGCAGCAGGCCTCGTTGGAGGAGGCGTTCATGCAGATGACGGCGGACTCGGTGGAGTACCACGCGGGCGACGGCCCGGGTCGGGACGCGGCCGGCGCGCCCGGCGCCTGGGGCGCGGGCTGGAAGGCGGACGGCAACCGGCCGACCGCGGCCGTGCGGCAGGAGGAGAACTGAGATGACGTCCTTCCCGGCGATCCTGCGCTCCGAGTGGACGAAGATCCGCAGCGTCCGCTCCACCGTCTGGACCCTCGCGCTGGCCTTCGTGGTCACCGTGGGCATCGGCGCGCTGCTGTCCCTGCTCACCGCCGACAACTTCACCGAGTTCCGGCGCCACGACCAGAGCCCCTTCGACGCCACCGGCACGGCCTTCTCCGGCATCATGCTCGGCGAGCTGGCCATCATCGTCTTCGGCGTGCTGGCGGTCGGCAACGAGTACAGCAGCGGCATGATCCGGGTCACCCTGGCCGCCGTCCCCCAACGCGGCACCCTGCTCACCGGCAAGGCCGTGGTGCTCGGCGCGCTGGCCCTCGCGGTCTCGCTGGTGACGGCCTTCGTCACCTTCTTCGTCGGCCAGGCGCTGCTGGGCTCGCACTCCACCACCCTGAGCGCGCCGAACGTGCTGCGGGCGGTGCTCGGCGCCGCGCTGTACCTGACGATGCTCTGCCTGTTCTCGGCCGGCGTCACCGCCATGCTGCACAACCAGACGCTCGCGCTGGGCGTGCTGGTGCCGTTCTTCTTCCTGCTCTCGCCGATCCTCTCGGCGGTGCCGAAGGTCAAGACCCTCGCCCACTACTTCCCCGACTACGCCGGCTCGCGGATGCTGCTGGTGTACGAGCAGAACGGCCAGCCGTACGGTCCGTGGGCGGGCTTCACCATCTGCCTGGCCTGGACCCTGGCGGCCCTGGTCGGCGGCGCGCTGGTGCTCAAGGACCGCGACGCCTGAGGCCAGCCGGGCCCTTTCGGTGCGGCCGGGCTCTCAGTACCGCGGAGCGCTGCGGCCCCGCGGGATGTTGGCGGCCCGGCGCTCCCGCGCTCCCCAGCACGCGCGGTGCCAGTGCCGCCGGTCGTCCACCCCACCGCCGTGCATCGGCCAGGCCACCACGTGGCCCACCCCGGGCGGGATCTCCTGGTCGCAGCCCGGGCAGCGGTAGAACCGCCCCGAGGTGCCCGCGACCGTCTGCACCACCCAGTCGTCGCCCTGGTAGCTCTCGGTACGGCGCAGCGATCCGCCGAGCGGGGCGGCGGCCGGCTTGGCGCTCTCGCGGGGGGCGGCGCTCTTGATCCGGTTGCGGCGGGGCACGGCGGACTGCCTCTCTTCCGGGGGCACGAAGTCGTTCCAGCCTAGGGCCTGTCCCTTCGGGGGTGTCCGGCCGCCTCGAGGGCCCGCTCGGCGGCCCATACCACGGCTTCGGCCGGTCATCCCGCCTTTTTACCGAGATCCACCCGGTCATCGGGCAAATTCGGGGTTCAGCGTGCCATTGGCACATGACATCGGATACCCACGAGGGGACAGGCGGGGCCCGCAGACCCTGCGTGCACCCGAGGAGGCCCCCAGGATGACCAAGACCAGCCCCCGCGCCGAGACCCGTCGGCC
Organism: Kitasatospora sp. NPDC001683; assembly: GCF_053596495.1. Taxonomy (NCBI): domain Bacteria; kingdom Bacillati; phylum Actinomycetota; class Actinomycetes; order Kitasatosporales; family Streptomycetaceae; genus Kitasatospora; species Kitasatospora sp. NPDC001683. Next base: position 83,423 of record NZ_JBSFGK010000011.1, on the reverse strand, counting down.
CGTCGGCGTACGGCCGCCCGCCCCAGGCCCGACGCTGACCTCCGTCCCGCCGCTGACCGCCGTCGCGGGCGAGCCGCTGACCGCCTTCCAGCGCGCCGGCACGCTGCCGCCGGACACCGCCCCGGTCCGGGTCGGCGCGTTCCTGCTGTCCGCCCAGTTCCCCGGGCAGAGCCACGGCGAGGTGCTGGAGCGCACCGTCCGGGCCACCGTCGAGGCCGAACGCGCGGGCCTGGACAGCGTCTGGCTGGCCGAGCACCACTTCGTCCCGTACGGGGTCTGCCCGAACGCCGCGACCCTGGCCGCGCTGCTGCTCGGCCGCACCCGCCGGATCGGCATCGGCACGGCCGTCAGCGTGCTCTCCACCACCCACCCGGTGGCGCTCGGCGAGCAGGCCGCGCTGCTGCACCTCACCTCCGGCGGCCGCTTCACGCTCGGGGTCGGCCGCGGCGGGCCGTGGATCGACCTGGACGTGTTCGGCAGCGGCGTGGACGCCTTCGAGAACGGCTTCCCGGAGCGGCTGGAGCTGCTGCTGCGCTGGCTGCGCGGCTCCCGGGTGGGCGCCGACGGCCCGCAGTTCAGCTTCCCCGAGGTGGCGGTGGTGCCGCAGGCCACCGAGTCGCCGCGCCGCCCGGACCTGGGCAGCTGGCTCGGCCTGGACGACCCGTCCGGCCCGGTGCGCTTCCCCCGCCAGCGCAAGGACACCGAGCGCCTCGGCGAGGAACTCGACTCCGCCGGACGGCCGGTGGCCGGCCCGCCGGTGGTGGTCGCCTGCACCTCCCCGGGCGGGGTGAAGCTGGCCGCCGAACGCGGTCTGCCGATGCTGCTCGGCATGCACTCCGGCGACGACGACAAGCTGCGGATGCTGGAGCACTACCGCGCCGCCTGGCTGGCCGCCGGGCGCGGCGAGGAGCAGCTGCGCCGGGTGACCCGCCAGCACGTCGCGGCCGGGGTGGCCCAGGTGGACGACCGCACCGCGGCCGCCCGGGCCACCCTGCTGAACGCGATGCCCGGCTGGTTCGAGTACGGGCTGGGCGCCCACCGCACCGTGGACGGGCGCGAGCGCAGGATGCGCGACCCGCGCCAGTACACCGAACTCCTCTGCGACCTGCACGCGGTGGGCACCCCGAAGCAGTGCGCCGACCGGCTGCTGGCCACCGCCGAGCGCACCGGCCTCCGGCGGTTCGCCCTGCTCGCGGAGGGCAGCGGCGACCGCGAGGCGACCCTGCACAACATCGCCCGGCTGGGCAACGAGGTGCTGCCGCAGCTGAGTTGACCACTGCGTTGGCCGAAGAACCTCGACCCCGGGCCGCCGCCCCTCCCCCGCACCGGGGGGACGGGGCGGCCGGCACCGGCCGGGTCAGCAGTCCCGCAGCTCCTCGGACTGGTTGAGCAGCTGCTCCCGGACGGAGGTGAAGCGGTCGTACCGCGCCTCGTTGGCCTCCGACGGCAGGAACACCGCCACCCGGTGACAGTTCTGGAACGCCAGCCGGACCCCGAAGTGCCGCTGCAGGGCACCCCGGATGGCATCGCTGGCCAGGGCGCGCAGCAGCTGGCCACGGGCCTGCTCACTGGGTGGCGGCACCTGGTTGTCGGCGAAGTCGGTGCCGTCCACCTTCGCCTGGGCGACCAGCGAGCTGATCAGGTCCCAGGCGTAGGGCAGCGAGACGCGGACGCAGTCGACGAATTCCCGCTCGTCGACCTCGCCCCGCTCGGCCTTCTCCAGCAGGGCCGGTGAGACGTCGAGCGACATGGATTCTCCTCTCGCGGTCCACCCGCGCGGCGCCCGGGTGGTCATGCGTAGTCCAAGCTCACAGTGAGGGTGGGCGAAATCGCAGGTGATGTCCGGAACACCGTGGGACGGGGATGTCCGGCACCTTTGCGAAGGCGGTGGCGCCACGGGACGTGACGTCCTGAACACCGACCGCGTCAGAACAGCGTGGCAGTCAACGGCGGGGCAGGCTGGTCATTCCTAGGGATTGCTTGGGAAATACGCGGTGGTGCACCAGAATGGCCAGATCCCGTCGGATCGTTCATCTGAAGTCTCCATCCCCGTTGACAGCGGCCCCGCATCCGTACCGTCACACACCGTAGCGACCCGAAGGGGGCGTACGCCAGAGCGCGAAGGGGCAGTCGGCGGGATCGCCGAACCTCCATGTTCGCGGGCTTCGCGCTTTCTTCACCCGGTCGTCTCGGAATCGCATCAACTGGCCCCGGTGGGCTAGCGTGGTCGACCGTGCGTCTCGTAATTGCCCGCTGCTCAGTCGACTATGCCGGTCGGCTCTCCGCCCATCTGCCCTCCGCCACCAGGCTGATCCTGGTCAAGGCCGACGGCAGCGTCAGCATCCACGCCGACGACCGCGCCTACAAGCCGCTCAACTGGATGTCCCCGCCGTGCGCCCTCAAGGAGGCCGACGGGGTCTGGACGGTGGAGAACAAGGCCGGCGAGAAACTCATCATCACGCTGGAGGAGGTGCTGCACGACTCCTCCCACGAACTCGGGGTGGACCCGGGCCTGATCAAGGACGGCGTCGAGGCGCACCTCCAGGAGCTGCTCGCGGACCGGATGGAGGTGCTCGGGGCCGGCTGGTCGCTGATCCGCCGCGAGTACCCGACCGCGATCGGCCCGGTCGACATCCTCTGCCGCGACGCCGACGGCTCCACGGTCGCCGTCGAGATCAAGCGCCGCGGCGAGATCGACGGCGTCGAGCAGCTCACCCGCTACCTCGAACTCCTCAACCGGGACCCGCTGCTGGCCCCGGTCAAGGGCGTCTTCGCCGCACAGGAGATCAAGCCCCAGGCCCGCGTGCTGGCCACCGACCGGGGCATCGGCTGCGTGGTGCTGGACTACGACGAGCTGCGCGGCATCGACGACGACAAGCTCAAGCTGTTCTGACCGGTCAGGGCTACGTGGCGGTCGGCGTCGGCTTCGGCGTGCCGCCCTGAGTGGGCGGCGGGGTCGACGGCGAGGCCGAGGTCGGCGCGGGCGTAGTCGTGGACGGGTTCGCCGTGGGCGAGGTGTTGGTCCCGCCACCGGAATGAGTACCGCCACCGCCGGTGCCGCCACCGCCGGTACCCCCACCGGTGCCGCCGCCGGCCGAACCGCCCTGCGGCTGCCCCGGCTGCGGGACCGGCGATTGCGACTGCTGCGGGGCGTCCGACTCGGTGGCCCCCGGCGAGGAACTCGGCCGCTTCGACGGCGAGGTGCTCGGCGAGCGCGAGGCGCTGCCGCTCGCCGAGGGCTGCGGGCTGGTCCCCGTCCCCGCCGGGCTCCCCTGCTCGGCGCCGCCCGTCCCGGCCGTGCCCGGGCCGTTGTCGGCGGACGGCTTCGGCATCGGCGTGTTCTGGGTGTCGCCGACCTCGTCCAACCGCCCGTGCGGATCGTTCGCCCGGTGCTCGTCCGGCCCGGTCAGGCTCATCGCCACCGCCGTACCGAGCACCCCGAAGGTGAGCACGGCCGCGGAGGCCACCACCACCCGGCGCCGCTTCCCGGCGCGGGCCTTCAGCCCGGCCGGCACCCGGGCCGCGATCTTGCGGATCACCGGCCCGCGGCCCGGCGCCGCGGCGGGCGCGGCGGCCGGCAGTTGCCGCCCCTCGGCGCGCAGCAGGTCGAGCATCCGGCGCGCGGCGGCGACCCCGCGCTGCTCCCCGGTGGTGGACCGCAGGGTGAGCGCGGTCTCCAGTTCGGCGATCGCCCGGGACGGCTGCCGGACACAGATCGCGTGCACGCCCGCCTCGTGGTGGAACCAGGCCTGGTCGACCGTCGAGCCGGTCCGCCGGGCGGCCTCCAGGCCCAGCTGCAGCACCCGCTCCCAGGCCCCCCAGCGCAGCGCCAGCGCCAGCGCGGGCGCCGCCGCCCGGGCCAGCCGGACCACCGCCTCGTGCCGCCCGGCGGTCCGGTCGGCGAGCAGCACCCCGATCAGCACCTCGGCCTCGGCGGCGATCTGCGCCAGCGACACCGAGCTGTGCCCGACCCACCAGGCGAAGTGCTGGGCGGCGCCGTCCACGCAGCCGCGGGCCGGCCAGTGCGGGGCGAGCAGTTCGAGCGCCCCGGCGGTGAGCCGGTGGTGCCCGCCGATGGACACCGCGAGCCCGGCGTCGGCGAGTTCGGCCAGCGCGCTCTCGCCCTGGCCGACGTCGATCAGCGCGGGCAGGTGCGGCGCGGTGGGGCACTCGCCGCCGAGCGCGACGGCCAGCCGCAGCACGGCCTGCGCGGGTTCGCTGAGCCCCTCGGCGAGCCGGACCGCGGGCGAGGCGGTCTCGGCGACCGAGGGCAGCGGCACGGTGCGCCGCAGCGCGTTCTCCCGGATCGCCGGGTCCGGGTCGTGGACGGGCTCGTCGACCGCGCCGAAGACGTCCCGCCGGTCCTCCTCGGCGGCCACCAGCGCGTCCACCGCGACGTCCCGCTGGCGCAGCAGCGCGGCGGCCTGGACGAAGCGCAGCGGCAGGCCCTCGGACTCGAACCAGAGGTCGACCGCCCAGGCCTTCTCGGCGACGTCCAGCGGACGCCCGGCCAGCCGGCCGGTCAGGGCGAGGCAGGCGGCGCGGGACAGCCCGGGGACGTGGTGGTCGCGCAGCCGGGAGTCGGCGGGCAGCGGCGGGCTGTCGGGGGCGACCGAGATCAGGAAGGCGCAGCCGGGGGCGGCGGCGAGCAGTTCCTCCAGCTCGGCGCCGGTCGGCTCGGCCTCGTCGATCACGACGACGGCGCCCACCCCGGCGAGGTGGGCGGCCAGCTGGCCCGGGTCGGGCCGGTAGCCGGGGGCGTGGTGGGTGGCCGCGAAGAGGTCCTGGAGCAGGTCGGCGGCGGTGCGGCGGTGTCCGCAGAGCTGGACGACGCCGCCGGGGGCGAGGTCGGCGGCGGCCCCGGCGACGGCCGACAGCAGGGTGCTGCGGCCCGAGCCGGCCTGGCCGACCAGGCGTATCGAGCGGCCCTCGGCGAGCAGCCCGAGCAGTTCGGCGATGTCGGCCTCGCGGTCGAGCAGCGGCAGGTCGGTGGGCCCGGCGCCGAGGGCGAGCGGGCCGACGGCGCGGCCGACGCCGCCGACCGGGCCGCGGGCGGGCTCGCTGCGTTCGATCCGGCGCGGGCGGGGCCGCCACTCCTCCGGGCAGGGCCTGGCCTCGGAGCCGTCCGGGGCGCCGACCCCGACCAGCAGGCCGCCGGAGACCAGTTCGCCGCCGCGGGTGCGGGCGGCCTCCTGCCGGAACTCCCCGGATGGCTGTGCCACGTTCTGCTCCGCATCGTGGTCGGCCGCCGGCGCCCCGCGCCGGCCGGCACACGTCTCGGTCGCGGCCGCGGGCGGGCTGGGGGCAGCCGGCCCCGGGCGGCCGTCATCTGACGGGCAGACTCTTGCACATCCGGGGCCGCCCGTGCAGCGCGGTCCGGGTGCGGGAAGGGTGCGGGAACGGTTCGGAGCCGGTGCGGCCGGGAACGGCCCAGGCCAGCGGCCTGCCGGGCGCCGGAGACTACAGGACGTGCGCCTCGGCGATGCCGCCGTCGACGGCCAGGATGCGGTGCAGCTTGGTGGCCACCAGCAGCCGCTGGAGCTGCGCGGGGACGGAGCGCAGCACGAGCCGGCGGCCGATCCGGCCGGCCCGGCGGTGGGTGCCCATGATCACGCCGAGGCCGGTGGCGTCCCAGAACTCCAGTCGGGCGAGGTCGAGCACGAGGTCGCCGAAGCCGCCGTCGACGGCCTGGTGCAACCGGGCCCGCGCGTCGGCGGCGGTGCGCACGTCGAGGCGGCCTTCGATGGCCAGCGCCGTGTGGTCGCCGGTGATGCGCATGCTCTCCTCCTTCGCCGGGGTGGCCTGGTCGGGTGGGTCCGACCCCGTCGGTGCCGGGGCCGGGAGGCGGGGTGGCCCCCGGACCGGGTGGGTCGGGGTGGGACGGTCCGGGCGGAACGCCTGTGACGGCTCGGCTCGCGCCCGGCCCCGGTCGCACTGCCGGGTTCCCTCATCTGACGGTGGAGCACCGTCGCAGGTTGCTGGTTTCCGCCCTGATCTGAAGCAACTTCACTCGTCCGAGGGAATATACGCAGGAACTCTCCACACTTATGCTCGATTACCGCCCAAATCACCCGTCTGCGGCACCCGGCGTGAGGAAACTCACCCGCCTCGGCGCAGCGGGCCGTACGACGCTCCGATCGCACGGCCCACCAGCGCGTTCAGCCCCGTCGGCTCACTTGCCGTCGTACGGGTAGAAGCCGCGGCCGCTCTTGCGGCCGAGGTCACCGGCGGTGACCATGCGGGCCATGATCTCCGGGGCGGCGAACTTCTCGTCCTGGGTCTCGGTGTAGATGTTGCGGGCGGCGTGCAGCAGGATGTCCACGCCGGTGAGGTCGGCGGTCTGCAGCGGGCCCATCGCGTGGCCGAAGCCGAGGCGGCAGGCGGTGTCGATGTCCTCGGCGGTGGCCACGCCCGACTCGTACAGCTTGGCGGCCTCGACGACCAGCGCGGTGATCAGGCGGGTGGTGATGAAGCCGGCCACGTCGCGGTTGACCACCACGACCTCCTTGCCGACGCCCTCGGCGTAGGCGCGGGCGGCGGCCAGCGTCTCGTCGCTGGTCTTGTAGCCGCGGACCAGCTCGACCAGCTTCATCATCGGGACCGGCGAGAAGAAGTGGACGCCGACGACCGACTCCGGGCGCTGGGTGACGGCGGCGATCCGGGTGATCGGGATGGCGGAGGTGTTGGAGGCCAGCACGGCGCCGTCCTTGGCGAGCTTGTCCAGCTCGCGGAAGACGCCCTCCTTGACCTCGAGGTTCTCGAACACCGCCTCGACCACGATGTCGGCCTCGGAAACGGCGCCCAGGTCGGTGGTGGTGGTGATCCGGCCCAGCGCGGCCTCGGCGTCCTCGGCGCTCAGCTTGCCCTTGGCGACGAACTTCTCGTACGAGGCGCGGATGCCCGCGAGACCGCGCTGCAGCGCCTCCTCGGTCACGTCCCGCAGCACCACCGGGTGGCCGGCCTGCGCGGACACCTGGGCGATGCCGGCGCCCATCAGGCCGGCACCGATCACGGCGATCTGCTTGCTGGACGCATTGCTCATGGCTGGGTCTCCCGATGCCGTCGCCGCCCTGCGGGCGGGCCCTGAAGGCGGCTCAGGACAGGGGTCGCCGCCTGGAGCCGCATCGCTCGATTCTCCCGCCTCGCTGACGCTCGGCGGTCGCTCTCGCGGAGCTCACAGTGTCAATTCGTTCGCTCGCTCCGCTCGCTCACGCGGACTCTAACGTCCGAATCCCCCGTGCAATAGCAATCGGGAGTGTGATCTGCAACCGACGTGGTCAGCCGCTCAGGACGCCCGTCGAACGGCCCGGACGCCCGTCAGACGGTCAGACCGAGGTCCTGGGCCAGGATCGCCGCCTGCACCCGGCTGCGCAGCCGCAGCTTCGCCAGGATCCGGCTGACGTGGGTCTTGGTGGTCGCCTCCGCCATCTCCAGCCGGGCCGCGATCTCCCCGTTGGACATCCCGGCCCCGACGCAGGCCAGCACCTCCCGCTCGCGCCCGGTCAGCCCCTCCACCGCGGCCCGGGCCTCCGGGCCGACCGGCCGCTCCGGGCGGGCGAAGGCGCCGATCAGCCGCCTGGTCACCGAGGGCGCCAGCATGCCGTCCCCGCGCGCCACCGTCCGGATGCCCTCGACCAGGGTGTCCGCCTCCAGGTCCTTGAGCAGGAACCCGGCCGCGCCGGCCCGCAGCGCGCCGTAGACGTACTCGTCCAGGTCGAAGGTGGTCAGCACGAGCACCTGGGCGGCCCCGGCGGCGACCACCTGCCGGGTCGCCGAAACGCCGTCCAGCCGGGGCATCTGCACGTCCATCAGCACCACGTCGGGCCGCAGCTCCAGCGCCAGCCGGACGGCCTCCTCCCCGTCGGCGGCCTGCCCGACCACCTCGAACCCCGGCTCGGCGCGCAGGATCATCACCAGCGCCGCCCGCACCGCCGCCTGGTCCTCGGCCACCAGCACCCGGATCGTCATGCCCGTCCCTCGCTCTCCCGGTCGCGCGGCAGCGCCGCGCGCACACTCCAGTACCCGTCCCGCGGCCCCGCCTCGAAGCTGCCGCCGAGCAGCCCGGCCCGCTCCGACATGCCCACCAGCCCGGCCCGGGCGCCGGGCAGTTCGCGGCCCGGCTCGCCGCGGTACGGGCTGTCGACGGCGATCCGCAGCTCCTCCGGGCCGAACTCCAGCCGCACCGCGACCAGTCCGGGCCCGGCGTGCTTGAGCGCGTTGGTCAGCGACTCCTGCACGATCCGGTACGCGGCCAGCCCGACCGGCACCGGGACGGCGCCGCGTTCGCCCAGCTCGGTCAGCTCGAACTGCAGGCCGACGCCCTGCCCGGCCGCCCGGGCCTTGGTCAACAGCGCGTCCACCGCGGCCAGGTCGGGTGCCGCGTACGACTCGTCGCCCTCTCCCCCGCCGCTGTCCCGGAGCAGTCCGATCATGCGACGCATTTCGGCCAATCCCTGGACGCTGTTCTCCCGGATCACCGCCAGCACCTCGACCAGCGGATCGTCCACGGCCAACCGCCGCCGCCGGGCGACCGACTGCGCCCCGGTGGCGTGGATCGCGATCGCCGACAGGTGGTTGGCCACCACGTCGTGCAACTCCCGTGCCATCCGGGCCCGTTCGGCGCCGACCGCCTCACGCCGGTCCATCTCCGAGAGCAGCGCGGTCTGTTCGGCCCGCAGCCGCTCGGCCTCCGCCACCAGGCGGTGCTTGCGCACCAGCTCGCCGGTCCACACCGGCGCCAGGAACACCAGCGAGCTGAGCACCACGACCAGCAGCCCCGACGAGGTCCCGGCCGCGTACCAGACCAGGCTGGAGAGCACCAGCACGGTCGCCCCGCCGGTCAGGTGCAGCACCCGCGACATCCGGTGGGTGCCGTAGAGCGCCGCCGCGTACAGCAGGTCCGTGTACATGATCGTCGTCGCCAGCAGGCTGCCGGCGACCACGCTCCCGGCGAAGGCCAGCCCGCCGAGCGACACCGCGAGCACCGGCCGGGTGCGCCGGACCAGCTCCAGCCCCGCCATCACCAGCAACGGCAGCGCCACGGCCCACCGCGGCACCTGGTCGGCCCGCTCGTACACCCGGAAGACGGTCAGCACCGCCCCGCCGAGCAGCCCGCACAGGGCGATCAGCCGGTCCAGTCGGCGCGGGGAGAGGGACGGTACGAGCACGACCCCATCTCACCATCCCCGGAGGTCCACCCGGCTCCGGTCCACGGAGGAGCCCGCTACATCGAAAGGTGCAGGCCCGGACGGCACCCCACGACGACGACACCCACGCGCCCGCACACCAGGCTGGACCACGTGATCGTCACCCTCATCCTCGCGGCCGAGGTCTCCTGGTGGATCGTGCTCGGCCTCGCCCTCTCCGCCCGTTACCTGCTGCGGTGGCGCCGCACCAGCACCGCGCTGCTGGTCGGCCTGCCGGTGGTGGACCTCGCCCTGTACGCGCTCACCGTGCTCAACCTGCGCGGCGGCGCCGAGGCGAACTGGATGCACGCGCTGGCCGCGAGCTACGCCGGCTTCTCGGTCGGCTACGGCCCCTCGCTGGTGGCCTGGGCCGACCGGCACTTCCTGCACCGCTTCGCCGGCGGTCCCAAGCCCCCGCCCTCCCCCCAGTACGGCCCGGAGCGCACCGCCCACGAGTGGCGGATCGCCAAGCGGACCGTCGTGTCGGCCGTGATCACCCTGGGCCTGATCACCCTGCTCGTCCCGCTCTCGGCGGGCTCCGCCCACTTCGGCACCTTCGCCCAGTGGTACTGGAAGCTGGGCATCGCGGCCGTGGTCAACGTGATCGTGGCCGGCTGCTACTCGATCTGGCCCAAGCAGCCGCCGGCCGCCGACCGCTAGCCGTCAGCGGTTCTCCCCCGGCACCCAGAGCACGTCGCCGCGCTCCTTGTTGGCCACCCGGGCCAGGATGAACAGCAGGTCGGACAGCCGGTTGAGGTACTTCGCGGTCAGCGGGTTGACGGAGTCCCCGTACGCGGCGATCGCCGCCCAGGTCGAGCGCTCGGCCCGCCGCACCACCGTGCAGGCCAGGTGCAGGTGGGCCGCACCGGGCGTGCCGCCGGGCAGGATGAAGCTGCGCAGCTTCTCCACCTGCTCCAGGTAGTGGTCGCAGTCCCGCTCCAGCCGGTCGATGTAGGACTGCAGCACCCGCAGCGGCGGGTACTTCGGGTCCTCGACCACGGGCGTGGACAGGTCGGCGCCGACGTCGAACAGGTCGTTCTGGACCCGGGTGAGCACGGCCACCACGTCCTCGGACAGCGCGCCGACCGCGAGGGCCACCCCGATCGCCGCGTTCGCCTCGTTGGCGTCGGCGTAGGCCATCAGCCGCGGGTCGGTCTTGGTGGTCCGGCTCATGTCGCCGAGCGCGGTGCTGCCGTCGTCCCCGGTACGGGTGTAGATGCGCGTCAGATTGACCATGCCGCACAGCCTAGCCGGGGGTTAGGCGACGTTAACCCTCCCCCAGCCTTCGGCCGGGGGTGCCCCCATCCCGAGAGTCTCGTCGCTACGCGACATTGACTCTCTGCCCGGGCGGGGCGGCCTCCAGCCAGGCCAGGAAGCCGGTGAGGGCGTCCTCGCTCATCGCCAGCTCCAGCGGGTCCCCGTTGTGCAGGCAGCGCAGCACCACCGAGCCGGAGAGCAGCGCCAGCTCCTCCTGGCCCTCCGGGTAGCGCCGGCCGAGCACCTCGATCTCCCGGCGCGGCAGCACCTTGCGCGGGCGCGGGGCGTACGAGAAGACCCGGAACCACTCGATCGAGTCGCCGCTGTAGCGACCGATACCAAAAACCCACCCCTTGCCGTCGGTCGGGGGGACCGGGGCGGAGGTGGGTTTGCCGTTCTCGTCGAGGTCGGGCTGCGTCGAGGCGTCGGCGGGCATTTTGAGCCGGTAGCTGCAGTCGAACGTGCCGCCGACCCGCTGGATCAGGCGGCGGCGTACGGCGAAGGCCATCAAGCCGATCACTCCCAGCGCCACGACCGCCGCACACACCACAAGCGCGAGGACCATGCTCACCTACCTCCTCGCTACCCGCGTTCCCCGTTACGGTCGTACCAGACGACCGCGCTGACCTACCAACTACGACGACAGTCCCGGGGTCACGCTCGCGCGTCCCCGGGACCGTCGGTCGACCCCGCCAAGCCGGGGTCCGGCGCACTCAGGCGTGGGCCTTGAGGCCGCGCGCCGCGAACAGACGCACCTCGGCGCGACGCTCGGCGTGCGCGTCCAGGTCCGCCTTGGCCTTCTCCAGTGCGCGCTCGGCGCGCGCGACGTCGATCTCGTCCGCCAGCTCGGCGATCTCCGCGAGCAGAGACAGCTTGTTGTCGGCGAAGGAGATGAAGCCGCCGTGCACCGCGGCGATGACGGTGCCGCCGTCCACCGTGCGGATGGTGACCGGTCCGGTCTCCAGCACGCTCAGCACCGGGGTGTGACCCGGCATGATGCCGGTGTCACCGGAGGCCGTACGGGCGACGACGATGGTGGCCGCACCGGACCACACCTTGCGGTCGGCTGCGACCAGCTCGACGTGCAGCTCAGCCAACGTGGGCTCCTAGGCTCATGCAACGCCCGATTACTCGGGAGTTTCGGTAAGAATAACGGCCCCGCGCCTCCGGCATGAAACCGGCGGCACGGATTTGACCGGAATCACAGCCGATGCGCCGTGAGGGGTGGTCCCCAGGCTCGGGGGCCACCCCTCACGGTCACTCAGCTGCTACCGGCCGCGATTACTTCTTGGCCAGCTCGGCGGCGTTCTTCTCGAGGTCCTCGATGCCACCGCACATGAAGAAGGCCTGCTCCGGGACGGAGTCGTACTTGCCGTCCGCGATCGCGTTGAAGGCCTCGATGGTCTCCGACAGCGGCACGGTCGAGCCCTCGACACCGGTGAACTGCTTCGCCACGTAGGTGTTCTGCGAGAGGAAGCGCTCGATGCGGCGGGCACGGTGCACCGTGATCTTGTCCTCTTCGGACAGCTCGTCGATGCCGAGGATCGCGATGATGTCCTGGAGGTCCTTGTACTTCTGCAGGATCCCCTTGATACGGACGGCCGTGTCGTAGTGGTTCTGCGCGATGTACCGCGGGTCGAGGATGCGGGACGTGGAGTCCAGCGGGTCGACGGCCGGGTAGATGCCCTTCTCCGAGATCGGGCGCGACAGAACGGTGGTCGCGTCCAGGTGGGCGAAGGTGGTGGCCGGGGCCGGGTCGGTCAGGTCGTCCGCGGGGACGTAGATCGCCTGCATCGAGGTGATCGAGTGACCGCGGGTCGAGGTGATGCGCTCCTGCAGGAGGCCCATCTCGTCGGCCAGGTTCGGCTGGTAGCCCACCGCGGAGGGCATGCGGCCGAGCAGGGTCGACACCTCGGAACCGGCCTGGGTGAACCGGAAGATGTTGTCGATGAAGAGCAGCACGTCCTGCTTCTGCACATCGCGGAAGTACTCCGCCATGGTCAGGGCGGACAGCGCGACGCGCAGACGGGTGCCCGGCGGCTCGTCCATCTGGCCGAAGACCAGCGCGGTCTTGTCCAGGACGCCCGAGTCGACCATCTCGTCGATCAGGTCGTTGCCCTCACGGGTGCGCTCACCGACGCCGGCGAACACCGACACACCACCGAAGTTCTCGGCGACGCGGTAGATCATCTCCTGGATCAGAACGGTCTTGCCGACACCGGCACCACCGAACAGACCGATCTTGCCACCCTGCACGTACGGGGTGAGCAGGTCGATGACCTTGATGCCGGTCTCGAACATCTCGGTCTTGGACTCGAGCTCCGAGAAGTTCGGGGCCTTGCGGTGGATCGGCCAGCGGACCGACACCTGGGACTCGAACTCGGCCTTGTCGACGTTCAGCACCTCACCGAGGGCGTTGAACACCTTGCCCTTGGTGATGTCGCCGACCGGCACCGAGATGGCGGCACCGGTGTCGGTCACCTGCGAACCGCGGACCAGGCCGTCGGTCGGCTGCATCGAGATGCCGCGGACCAGGCCGTCGCCGAGGTGCTGGGCGACCTCGAGGGTGAGGGTCTTCTTGCCCGTGCCGTCGGGGTTGTCGACCTCGACGTGCAGGGCGTTGAACATGTCCGGAATCGCGTCGACGGGGAACTCCACGTCGACGACCGGGCCGATGACCCGCGCGACGCGGCCCGTCGCCGTGGTCGGCTCAACAGTGGTGGTCATACTCATTCGCTCCCGCGGCTCGCGTCAGCGAGCGCATTGGCGCCACCGACGATCTCGCTGATTTCCTGGGTGATCTCGGCCTGGCGGGCCGAGTTGGCAAGCCGCGTGAGCGACTTGATGAGCTCGCCGGCGTTGTCCGTCGCGCTCTTCATCGCGCGGCGGCGGGCGGCGTGCTCGGAAGCGGCCGACTGCAGCAGCGCGTTGTAGATCCTGCTCTCGACGTACCGCGGCAGCAGCGCGTCCAGGACGCCCTCGGCCGACGGCTCGAAGTCGTAGAGCGGGAAGATCTCGCCCTTGCCCTTGGCCTCCGCCTCGGCCTGGACCTCGTCCAGCTTCAGCGGCAGCAGCCGGGCCTCGACCGCGTTCTGCGTCAGCATCGACACGAACTCGGTCGAGATCAGGTGCAGCTCGTCCACGCCGCCCGTCTCGGCCGTGAAGGCCTCGATCAGGTGGGCCGCAACGGCCTTCGCGTCGCCGTAGGTCGGCTTGTCGGAGAAGCCCGTCCACGACTCCTCAACCGAGAGGTTGCGGAACGTGTAGTACGCGACACCCTTACGGCCGACGACGTAGGTCACGACCTCCTTGCCCTCGCCGCGCAGGCGCTCGGTGAGCGTCAGCGCGGCCTTGATGGCGTTGGTCGAGTAGCCGCCGGCCAGGCCGCGGTCCGCCGTGATCATCAGGACGGCCGCGCGCTTGGCGTTCGGGTTCTCGGTGGTGAGCGGGTGCTTGGCGTTGGACCGGGTGGCCACCGCCGTCACCGCCCGGGTGAGCTCGTCGGCGTACGGAGTGGAGGCGGCCACCGCGCGCTGCGCCTTGACGATGCGCGACGCGGAGATCATCTCCATCGCCTTGGTGATCTTCTTCGTCGCGGTGACAGAGCGGATCCGGCGCTTGTAGACCCGAAGCTGTGCTCCCATGGGTCGTTACGTCCTTTCCCTCGCTACCGGACTCAGGCCTGCTCGGAGAGCAGCTTGCCGTCGGCGGTCTGGTAGCCCTGCTTGAAGGCCTCGATCGCGCTGGTCAGCGCGTCGACGGTGCCGTCGGCGAGCAGACCGGTCTCGACGATGCCGGCCAGCAGGTCCTTGTGCTGCAGACGGACGTGGTCCAGGAACTCGCGCTCGAAGCGGCGGATCTCGGCGACCGGGACGTCGTCCATCTTGCCGGTGGTACCGGCCCAGATGGAGACGACCTGCTCCTCGACCGGGAACGGCTGGTACTGACCCTGCTTCAGCAGCTCGACCATGCGCGCACCGCGCTCCAGCTGGGCCTTGGAGGCCGCGTCCAGGTCGGAACCGAAGGCGGCGAAGGCCTCCAGCTCACGGTACTGGGCGAGGTCCAGGCGCAGACGGCCGGCGACCGAGCGCATGGCCTTGATCTGGGCGGAACCACCGACGCGGGAGACCGAGATACCGACGTTCACGGCCGGGCGAATGCCGGCGTTGAACAGGTCGGACTCCAGGAAGCACTGGCCGTCGGTGATCGAGATGACGTTGGTCGGGATGTACGCCGAGACGTCGTTGGCCTTGGTCTCGATGATCGGCAGACCGGTCATCGAGCCGCCGCCCAGCTCGTCGTTCAGCTTGGCGCAGCGCTCCAGCAGGCGGGAGTGCAGGTAGAAGACGTCACCCGGGTAGGCCTCGCGGCCCGGCGGGCGGCGCAGCAGCAGGGAGACGGAGCGGTAGGCCTCGGCCTGCTTCGACAGGTCGTCGAAGATGATCAGGACGTGCTTGCCGGCGTACATCCAGTGCTGGCCGATGGCCGAACCGGTGTACGGGGCGAGGTACTTGAAGCCGGCCGGGTCGGAAGCCGGAGCCGCCACGATGGTGGTGTACTCCAGCGCGCCGGCCTCCTCCAGGGCGCCGCGGACGGACGCGATGGTGGAGCCCTTCTGGCCGACGGCGACGTAGATGCAGCGGACCTGCTTCTCCGGGTCGCCCGAGCGCCAGTTGTCGCGCTGGTTGATGATCGTGTCGACGGCCACCGCGGTCTTGCCGGTCTGGCGGTCACCGATGATCAGCTGGCGCTGGCCGCGGCCGATCGGGGTCATCGCGTCGATGGCCTTGATGCCGGTCTGCAGCGGCTGCTTGACCGACTTGCGGGCCATGACGCCGGGGGCCTGCAGCTCGAGGGCGCGGCGGCCCTCGGCGGCGATCTCGCCCAGGCCGTCGATCGGGTTGCCCAGCGGGTCCACGACGCGGCCCATGAAGCCGTCGCCGACCGGAACCGAGAGGACCTCGCCGGTGCGGCGCACGGTCTGGCCCTCTTCGATGCCGCCGAACTCACCGAGGATGACGACACCGATCTCGCGGGTGTCGAGGTTCAGCGCGAGGCCGAGCGTGCCGTCCTCGAACTTCAGCAGCTCGTTCGCCATGACCGAGGGCAGGCCCTCGACATGCGCGATGCCGTCCGCCGCGTCAGTGACCGTGCCGACCTCTTCCACAGAAGCGGCGTCCGGCTGGTACGACTGGACAAAGTCGGCCAGCGCGTCCCGGATCTCCTCCGGACGGATCGTAAGCTCCGCCATCAGGCTTCCCTGCTCTCCTAGTTTGCGATCCTCGGCCCGCCATTGAGGGCCGCAAGTACTCGACTCTCGGCCGGGTCGTATGAACCGGCCGTACGTTTTGCCGGCTCCTTGGGGAGCCGGTTTCCCGACCGAGGGTCGGATGTGCTGCTCTGTTGCTCAGCCTTCGAGCGACTGGCGAGCGCCTTCGAGGCGGCTCGACACGGTGCCGTCGATGATCTCGTCGCCGATCTGCACCCGGACGCCGCCGACGACCTCGGGGTCGACGTCGATGTTCAGGTGGACCTGACGGCCGTACATCCGGCCCAGAGCACCGGCCAGGCGCTCCTTCTGGCTGTCCGACAGCGGCACCGCGCTGGTGACCAGGGCCACCACGCGGCCGCGGCGCGCGGCGGCGAGCTTCGAGTAGGACTCGAGGCCCTGCTCCAGGCTACGGCCACGCGGCGCGTTGACGAGGGCGGTGACCAGCCGGACGGTGCCGGCGTTGGCGCGGCCGCCGAGCAGCTTGTTGATCAGCTGGGCCTTCGCGGCGGCACCGGCCTTCGGCTCGGTCAGCGCGGCGCGCAGCTCGTGCGAACCGCTCACCACCCGGCCGAAGCGGAACAGCTCGTCCTCGACGTCGTCCAGGACGCCCGCCTTGTCCGCGGCGATGACCTCGGCGTACGCGGCGAGTTCCTCGGTCGCGTCCACCAGGTCGCGCGAACCCGACCAGCGCGAGCGGACCAGGCCGGAGACCAGGTCCACCGCCTCGCCGGAGACCTGACCGGTCAGCAGCGAGGTGATCAGCTGGGCCTTGTCCTGACCCGACCGGGACGGGTCGGTCAGGACGCGGCGCAGCGACACCTCACGGTCCAGCACGGCCGTGACGGCGGTGAGCTCCTCGGCGAGCTTGGCCGCGTCCACCGAGGTGGAGTCGGTCAGGCTGTCCAGGTTCTGCCGACCGGCGGCGAGAGCCTCGCGGCTGGCGCCGATCACTTGGCCGCACCCTGAGCAACGGCCGCCTTGGCCTCCAGCTCGTCCAGGAAGCGGTCGATCACGCCGCTCTGGCGGGCGGAGTCCTCGAGGGACTCACCCACGATGCGGGAAGCCAGCTGGGTGGCCAGCGAACCCACGTCCTGGCGCAGGGCGGCAGTCGCCTGCTTCTTGTCGGCTTCGATCTGCGCGTGACCGGCGGCGACGATGGCCTCGCGCTGACGCTGGCCCTCCTCGCGCATCTCGGCGAGCTGGGCGGCACCCTGCTCGCGAGCCTGCTCGACGATCCGGGCAGCCTCGTGGCGCGCCTCGGCGAGCTCGGCGCGGTACTGCTCAAGCAGGGCCTGGGCCTCGGCCTGAGCGGCCTCGGCGCGCTCCATGCCGCCTTCGATGGCGTCCCGGCGCTCCGACAGCACCTTCTCGATGCTGGGGAGGAGCTTCTTGCCGAGCAGACCGAAGACGATGAAGAAGCAGAGCAGGCCGATAACGATCTCGGGCCAGTTGGGGAGAAGAGGGTTCATCTTCTCCTCAGCCGCGAGCTGAGCCACGATGCTCATTTCTGGACCTTCCTCGAAAGGGTCTGCGGCAGGATTACTTGTTGCCGAAGACGAACGGCATGACGATGCCGATGAGGGCGAGCGCCTCGGTCAGCGCGAAGCCGATGAACATGTTGGAACGGATGAGACCGGCAGCCTCGGGCTGGCGGGCCATGGCCTGGACACCGTTACCGAAGATCAGACCGACGCCGATGCCGGGGCCGATGGCGGCGAGGCCGTAGCCCAGGGAGGCGACGGAACCGTAGACAGTGCCCTCAGCGAGGATGCTCATTGACGTTGTCCTTTGCAGGGTGGTGAACCGGTGGTGATTGGCCACCGGGCGATCCGGGAGGTGGTTCTTGGGCGGGGCCGAGGGCCCCCTGGCTCAGTGCGCCTCTTCCAGGGCACCGGCGATGTAGCTGCTGGCCAGCATCACGAAGATGTAGGCCTGCAGGAACTGGACCAGCAGCTCGAAGGCGGTCAGGCCGACGGCGACGACGAACGAGGCCGAGCCGTACAGCGCGCCCAGGGTCGGGCTGAGCAGGTACCAGGAGGCGATGGAGAACATCACGATCAGCAGGTGGCCGGCGAACATGTTCGCGAAGGCTCGGACCGCGAGCGTGAAGGGGCGCACGAAGATGTTCGAGAAGAACTCGATCGGCACCAGGATGAACATGACCCAGCCGGGGATGCCCGACGGCCAGCAGAGGTTCTTGAGACCGCCGACGAAGCCGTGCTTCTTGAAGGTCAGCGTCATGTAGGTGATCCACACGACGGCCGCGAGGCCGGCCGGGAACGCGATCGTCGCCGTCACGGGGTACTGGGCGAACGGGATGATCGACATGATGTTCATCAACCAGATGAAGAAGAACATCGAGACCAGCATCGGGACGTACTTCTCGCCCTTCTTGCCGATCGTCTCCAGCACGATGGAGCGCTTGACGAAGTCGTAGCCGATCTCACCGACCAGCTGCAGCTTGCCCGGGACCAGGCGCGGCTTCGCGAAGGCGGCCCAGAAGAACACGACGACCAGGAGCGCGACGATGATCGACAGCAGCATCGGCTTGTTGAAGTCGATGCCGCCGACCGAGAAGATCGGCTTGAACTGGAACTCGTTCAGACCCGGGGCCGGGAAGCCGCAGCCAGCGTCCCCGAAGTGGCAACTGCTGGCGAGGGGGAGTTCAGCACTCACCACGGACTCCTTCGTCGTGACGCATGGTTACGGCAACCTCGGTGTGTCGGCGTGGCCTGCGACCACGGAGCGGCACTGGAACTTGATGGGTATCTCGCCGACCCCGCGCGGCAGTGCGCTGCACCACAGCGGGATCATCGAAGACTGCGCGGATCCGGGGGGCGATCCGTCCACTGTCCGGACAGACCTGGCCTCTTCCCGTACTCCGTTGTTGCGACGGACGATAGCAGCCCGTCAGTGCGGCATAAACACCGCCCCCCTCGTTGGGGGGACAGCTGGGCCTCGTCACTGTTGACGCCCCTTGTCGGAGGGCTTGTCGCCCTTGCTTCCCGAGGCGCCGGGGTCGACGTAGAAGGTCTTGGCCTTGAGGGCGCCGCGCACCTGGAAGCCCGTCCAGATCAGGGCGCAGCCGAGCAGGGTGAAGGCGAAGGCCTGCCGGTTGAACAGCTCGGTGTTCTTGAAGACCGCCAGGACGATGCCCACCAGCAGGATCTGAGTGGTGTACACCAGCAGCGCCGCAGCCATCATGATCTGCGGATTGGACCTGGTCAGCCGGTCGAGCGCGATCTGGCCGAAGCTGAAGAAGGCCATCACGAGCAGGGCGCCGAAGAGGGCGCCGAGCAGGCCCTTCCCACCGGCGACGGGGAAGGAGATCGCCATGGCGATGATCCCGGCGACCGCAGTGGGAATCGCGGCGCCTCGGAGGATCCGGGCGTCGGTGGACGGCATGTCGGCAGCTCCGGCGGCATGTCGATGTGGCGGGGGACGGGCACAGATGGTGGCGGGGTGACACCGGACCGAGTGGCCGCCGCCGGGCCGCCCGCGAGTGCGGCGGGCCCGTCGAGGGAGACCGACGAGGGACGGAAGTCCTCCACCTGTCAGGTCTTTCGGCGTGTTCTCGGTACTCGTGAACGGTATCACAAACTATTTGATGAGAGCTTTACCATGAATGTGTGGCTCCTGTCACACTGACGGCGCAGTGGTTCCGCCGTACGGGTGAGCCCATTTGACGGAGCGTCAACTCTCCTGTCACCGGCGGCCGGTGGCCTTGTCGTGATCGGAGGGCGCGGACGAGCCCCGGCTGGCTTCACCGAGAAGTTGCTTGTCCTTTGCGGACAGTTCAGCCATCGGGGCGCCGGACGGGCGCCGCCGGTACCGCGGCGGGACGAAGGACTGCACCGCCCGGGGGGCCCGCGGCCGGAACCGCGGGGTCAGCAGCACCACCAGGCCGACCAGGCAGAGCCCGGCGAGGGTCAGCACCACCGTGCGGCCGGTGTTGGTCACCGAGAAGGCGACCGTGCCGAAGGCGATCAGCGCGGCCCAGAAGTACATGATCAGTACGGCGCGGCTGTGCGAGTGCCCGACCTGGAGCAGTCGGTGGTGCAGGTGGCGCTTGTCGGCGGCGAACGGGGACTGGCCGGCCCAGGTGCGGCGCACCACCGCGAGCAGCAGGTCGGCCAGCGGCAGCGCGATGACCGTCAGCGGCAGCAGCAGCGGGATGTAGATCGGCACCAGGGTGTGCACGGTGGCGGTCTGCGAACCGGTCTCGCTGTTGATCAGGTCCGGGTCGACCCGGCCGGTGATCGAGATCGCGGCGACGGCCAGCATCAGGCCCAGCATCATCGAGCCGGAGTCGCCCATGAAGATCCGGGCGGGGTGCATGTTGTGCGCCAGGAAGCCCAGGCACATGCCGATCAGCAGCACGCTGAACAGCACGGCGGGGGCCGCGTCGGTGATCGCGTAGCCGTACCAGAGCCGGTAGCTGTACAGGAAGAACGCGATCGCGGCGATGCAGACCATGCCGCCCGCCAGGCCGTCCAGGCCGTCGATGAAGTTCACCGCGTTGACCATGACGACGACCAGGGTCACCGAGATGACCATGCCCTGGGTCGGGCTCACCGCCACCGGGCCGACGCCGGGCACCGGGAGGGTGATCACCGTGACGCCCTGCCAGACCATCACGCCGGCGGCGATCATCTGGCCGCCGAGCTTCACCAGGGCGTCCACGCCCCACTTGTCGTCGAGCACCCCGAGCAGGAACATGATCCCCGCGCCGGACAGCAGCGCGCGGATGTCACTGCCCCCGTTGAACACCTTGCTCAGGTTGTCCAGCTGCGAGGCGACCAGGATGCCCGCGCACAGCCCGCCGAACATCGCGATGCCGCCGAGCCGCGGAGTGGGCTCGCGGTGCACGTCGCGGGCGCGGACCGGGGGCATCGCGCCGGCTGCGATGGCGAACTTCCGGACCGGGCCGGTCAGCAGGTAGGTGACGGCGGCGGTGCAGAACAGCACCAGCAGATACTCACGCACCACTGGCCTCCTGCATCACTGTCGAACGGGGAGGTACCGAAGGTACTCCCCTGCCTTCCCGGGGTTCGAGGTGCGTCGCCACGGCACCCACCTTATTGAGTCGGACGCCCGGTGCGTGCATCGCGGTTCGCCCTCCCGGGTAAGAGATCCGGATACCCGCGGACGGCACCGCTCGATCGCGTCCCTCAGCTCCGCTCCGCGAAGGCCGCCGCCAGCTCCCGGACCCGCGCCGCGACCGGCCCGGGCGCCTGCCCGGAGAGCAGCCGGGCGATCAGGCCGGCGATCTCGGACAGCTCCGCCACGCCCATCCCCTGGCTGGTCACCGTGCCCGTGCCGAGCCGGATCCCGGAGGCCTCGGCGGCCGGCGCCGGGTCGTACGGCAGCGCGCACTTGCCGAGCAGCAACCCGGCCGCCGCGCAGCGCCGTTCCGCCTCCGCGCCGGTCACGCCGAGCGGGCTCACGTCGGCGGTCACCAGATGGGTGTCGGTACCGCCCGTCAGAGGGCGCATACCGGCCTCTGCGAGCCCCCTGGCAAGCGCCTGCGCCCCGGACACCGTCCGCTCCGCGTACGCCCGGTAGGCGGGCTTCCCGGCCTCCGCGAGGGCCACCGCCTTGCCCGCCACCTCGTTCATCGCCGCACCGCCCTGGCTGAACGGGAACACCGCCCGGTCGATCCGCTCGGCCAGCTCCGCGGTGGACAGCAGCAGGCCCCCGCGCGGACCGCGCAGCAGCTTGTGGGTGGCCGCCACCGTGACGTCCGCGTACGGCACCGGGGAGGGCGCCAGCCCGGCCGCGACCAGGCCGGTGGTCTGCGCGACGGAGGCGATCAGATAGGCGTCCACCTCGTCGGCGATCTCCCGGAAGGCCGCCCAGTCCGGGTGCCGGGGGTGGGAGATCGAACCCGCCACGATGGCCTTCGGGCGGTGCATCCGGGCCAGCTCGCGCACCTGGTCGAGGTCGATCAGGCCGTCGCCCTCGCGCACGCCGTAGCCGGTGAAGTCGAACCAGCGGCCGGAGAAGTTGGCCCGCGAACCGCAGCTGAGGTGGCCGCCGTGCTCCAGCGACATCGCCAGCACCCCGTCACCCGGCCGCAGCAGCGCCGCGTAGGCCGCCAGCATCGCCGAAGTCGCCGACCTGGGCTGGACGTTGGCGTGCGGGGCGGAGAACAGCTGGCGCGCCCGGTCGATCGCCAGCAGCTCCGCGGCGTCGGCCAGCGCGCAGCCGGTGTGGTGCCGGCGGCCCGGATAGCCCTCGGCGTACTTGTCGATCAGCGGACCGGTCAGCGCCGCCAGGACGGCGGGGCTGGTCAGGTTCTCCCCCGCCAGCAGCTGGATCGTCTCGGCGCGGCGCTCGGCCTCGGCGGCCAGCAGGTCGGCGATCTGCGGATCCGCCCGGTGCAACGCCTCGGACGCCCACGGGCGCCCCTTCGTCGTCGCGGTCGAGCCGGAGGCGGCATCGGTGACGGTCATGGCAGGGCTCCCGGGCGCTGCAGGGACGGTCCACCCAGCGTAGGACCGTCGCGGCCGCCCGGCTCGGCGGCGCAGGGCCGTTCGGCCCCAGGGGCCGTCCGAAGAGGTCTCCAGCCCGTCCGAACGGGTGCCTAGCGGGGCGCCTGGACGCCGGTGAGCGCGGTGACCACCGGGTCGACCGCGTGGAATATCTCCTCGCCGCAGTTGCGGAACATGCCGATCGGAGCCCCGTACGGGTCGTCCACCTCGTCCGACTCCGGGGTCGCGGCCAGCAGCCAGCCGCGCAGCGCGGCGGCCGCCCGGACCAGGGCACGGGCCCGCTCGGTGACGTCGGCACCGCGGCGCGGGTCGGGCAGGGTGCCCGGGTCGATCGTCCGCACCAGGCGGGTGAACTCCTTCAGCGTGAAGGTGCGCAGCCCCGCCTCGTGGCCCATCGAGATCACCTGGGCGCGGTGGTCCAGGGTCGCGGTGAGCACCAGGTCGGCCTCGACCACGTGCTCGTCCAGCAACTCCCGGCCGGTGAAGCCGCCGCTGTCGGCGCCGTACTCGTTGAGCACGGTCGCGGCGTGGTCCTCCATCGGCGCGCCCTCGTGGCCCCAGGTGCCGGCGCTCTCGACCAGGATCCGCCCGGCCACCCGGGGGTTGAGCCGGGTGTCCAGCTCGCGCCGGGTGAGCCGCTCGGCTATCGGCGAGCGGCAGATGTTGCCGGTGCAGACGAACAGGATCCGGAAGTGGTCCAGCGGCCTGGGACCCACGCTCAGGTACGGCGCTATGCCGGGCCCGTCATGGAGCGAGGCGGTGGGCGTCAACTTCCGGCCTCCAGGTCGGGGACGACCTCCCTCAGCTGCTCGATGCTGATCGCGCCGGCCCGCAGCAGGACCGGGACCTTCCCGGTGACGTCGACGATGGACGAGGCGGTGGCGTGGTCGGCCTTCCCGCCGTCCAGGTAGACCGAGATCGCGTCGCCGAGCTGGGCCTGCGCCTCGTCGCAGGTCGCCGGGGACGGCCCGCCGGTCTTGTTGGCGCTGGAGACGGCGAGCGGGCCGGTGGCGTTCAGCAGCTCGATGGCGACCGGGTGCAGCGGCATCCGGACCGCGACGGTGCCGCGGGTCTCGCCGAGGTCCCAGCGCAGCGACGGCTGGTGCCGGGCGACCAGGGTGAGGCCGCCGGGCCAGAAGGCATCGACCAGCTCCCAGGCCTGCTCGGAGAAGTCGGTGACCAGGCCGTGCAGGGTGGTCGGCGAGCCGACCAGGACGGGCGAGGGCATGTTGCGGCCGCGGCCCTTGGCGGCCAGCAGGTCGCCGACGGCCTCCGGGGAGAAGGCATCCGCGCCGACGCCGTAGAGGGTGTCGGTGGGCAGCACGACGAGTTCGCCGCGGCGGATGGCCGAGGCGGCCTCGCGCAGGCCGGTGGCGCGGTCCCCGGCGTCGGCACAGTCGTAGCGGCGGCTCATCGGTACGGTCCCCTTCCGGAATGGCTCATCACGTTCACTGCGGTCTTCACAGCGCGGCTTCACGAGCAGTCGTACTGCGCTCGATGTTCACGACCCGACCCTCCGGGCGGTCGTACTGCGCTCGATGTTCACGACCCGACCCTCCGGGCGGTCGTACTGCGCTCGATGTTCACGACCCGACCCTCCGGGCGGTCGTGAAGCGCGGCCGGTTGTTCAGGTCACGGTGGTCGGCGGTGTCCGTCCAGCCGCGTTCCTCGTTGAAGATCCACGGCACCTGCCCGCCCTGCTGGTCGGCGTGCTCGATCACCACCGCGCCGCCCGGGCGCAGCAGCCGGGCGGCCACCCGCTCGATGCCGCGGATGGTGTCCAGGCCGTCCTCGCCGGAGAACAGGGACATCTGCGGGTCGTGGTCGCGGGCCTCCGGCGCGACGTACTCCCACTCGGTGAGCGGGATGTACGGCGGGTTGGAGATCACCAGGTCGAAGCGGCCGTCCCAGGAGCGGTCGTCCTCGAAGGCCTTGGTGGCGTCCCCGGCGTGCAGGGTGACCCTGGCCCGGTCCGGGCTGGCCTCGATGTTGCGCCGGGTGTACTCCAGCGCTCCCTCGTCGAGTTCGAAGGCGTGCACGGTCGAGCGCGGCAGTTCCTGGGCCAGGGCGAGCGCGATGGCGCCGGAGCCGGAACACAGGTCGACCACCAGCGGCTCGGCGACGTCCATGTCGCGCACCGCGTCTATCGCCCACTCGACGACCGTCTCGGTCTCCGGCCGGGGCACGAACACCCCGGGGCCGACCTCCAGTTCGAGGTAGCGGAAGAACGCCCGCCCGGTGATGTGCTGCAGCGGCTCGCGCGCCTCGCGGCGCGAGACCGCCTCCCAGTAGCGGGCGTCGAAGTCGGCGTCCTTCACCGTGTGCAGCTGGCTGCGCTTGACGTGGTGGACGTAGGCGGCGAGTTCCTCCGCGTCGAAGCGCGGCGACGGCACGCCGGCCGCGGCCAACCGCTGGGTGGCCTGGGCCACCTCGGCGAGCAGCAGGTTCATCCGTACGACCTCTTGTTTCTGCGCTCCGGCTTCAGGCTTGCGTCGGGCTGGGGCGCGCCGGTCTCAGTTCTCTTGGGCCGCGGCGAGCTTGGCCGCCGCGTCCTTGTCGACGCAGGACTGGATCACCGCGTTCAGTTCGCCGTCCAGGACCTGGTCCAGGTTGTACGCCTTGAACCCCGTGCGGTGGTCCGAGATGCGGTTCTCCGGGTAGTTGTACGTCCGGATCCGCTCGGAGCGGTCCACCGTACGGACCTGGCTGCGACGCGCGTCCGAGGCCTCGCGCTCGGCCTCCTCCTGCGCGGCGGCCAGCAGCCGCGAACGCAGGATGCGCATCGCCTGCTCCTTGTTCTGCAGCTGGCTCTTCTCGTTCTGGCAGGACGCCACGATACCGGTCGGCAGGTGGGTGATCCGGACCGCGGAGTCGGTGGTGTTGACCGACTGGCCGCCGGGGCCGGAGGAGCGGTAGACGTCGATCCGCAGGTCGTTGGCGAGGATCTCGACCTCGACCTCCTCCGCCTCGGGGGTGACCAGCACGCCCGCCGCGGAGGTGTGGATGCGGCCCTGCGACTCGGTGGCGGGGACGCGCTGCACGCGGTGCACGCCGCCCTCGTACTTCAGCCGGGCCCAGACGCCCTGGCCGGGCTCGGCGTTGCCCTTGGTCTTGACGGCCACCGAGACGTCCTTGTAGCCGCCGAGGTCGGACTCGTTGGAGTCGATGATCTCGGTCTTCCAGCCGATCCGCTCGGCGTAGCGCAGGTACATCCGGAGCAGGTCGCCGGCGAACAACGCGGACTCCTCGCCGCCCTCGCCCGCCTTGATCTCCAGGATGACGTCCTTGTCGTCACTCGGGTCGCGCGGGACGAGCAGCAGCCGCAGTTCTTCGGTCAGTTCGTCGCGGCGCGCCTCGGAGTCCTTCACCTCGGAGATGAACTCCGGGTCCTCGGCGGCGAGTTCGCGCGCGGCCTCGATGTCCTCGCCGGCCTGTCGCCACTGCCGGTAGACCCGGGTGATCGGGGTCAGCTCGGCGTACCGCTTGGCCAGCCTGCGGGCGTTGGCCTGGTCGGCGTGGACGGACGGGTCGGCCAGCCTCGTCTCGAGGTCGGCGTGCTCGACGAGGAGCTCTTCGACTGCCTCGAACATGGGGTGGCCTTCTTCCCGGGGAATCGGAACGTGTGTGCGGGGGGACGGAGCGGTGGAGCCGCGGAACGCGCGCTGGGACGCGAACGGCGCCGGTTCCCAGCGCCCCCGACAACGAGTACGGGGGCACCGGGAACCGGCGCCGAGGGAGCGCTAGGCCTTCGCGCTGTGCTGCTTGCCGAAGCGGGCCTCGAAGCGGGCGACGCGGCCACCGGTGTCGAGGATCTTCTGCTTGCCGGTGTAGAACGGGTGGCACTGCGAGCAGACCTCGGCGCGGATCTCGCCGCTGGTCTCGGTCGAGCGGGTGGTGAACTCGGCGCCGCAGGTGCAGGTCACGCGGGTGACCACGTACTCCGGGTGAACGTTGGACTTCAAGGGGTTCTCCTATAGTTCGGGAGGGCACCGGGTCGGCGGCTGGAGTGCCGCACGTGAACCGGGACCGACGGTCCAGTCTGCCAGGACCGGCCGCATCTTCCCAAACCGGGTCCGGCTGCGGCTTATTCCGGGGGATATTCCGGGCGCCGTCTCACCGTACGGCGTCGGCCTTCCCGGTGGCCTTCTCGGTGGCCTTCGGGGACGCGGTGGGGGCCGCCTGGGCGGGGTTCTCCGGCTGGGCGGAGACGACCGACCGCGGGACCGGCTGGTCGGCCCTGAGCGCCGCCCAGACGGTCCCGGCCTGCGGCTGCTGCTCGACCACCCGGTTGGGGTCGGCGGGGGCGGTCATCACCGGCAGGGTGACCATGGTCAGCCGGTCCGGCCCGATCCCCTTGAGCTCCTGCGCCAGCCCCACCAGGGAGTTCACCGAGCCGAGCGCGGAGTCGGTGGTGATGCTCCTGGTCATGGTGTCGCCGATCGACCACAGCTTGACCGGGTCGGAGAACAGCCCGATCCCACCGGCCTGCTGGAGCAGCGACTTGACCATCTGCTTCTGCAGCTCGATCCGGCCGAGGTCGCTGCCGTCGCCGACGCCGTGCCGGGTGCGCACGAAGGCCAGCGCCTGCTGCCCGTCGAGGTGGTGCTGCCCGGCCGGCAGGTCGAGCCCGCTGTCCTTGTCGTGGATGGCCACCGTGGTGGTCACGGTGGCCCCGCCTATCGCGTCCACGACCCGGGCGAAGCCGGCGAAGTCCACCTGCAGGTAGTGGTCCATCCGCAGCCCGGTGAGCTGCTCGGTGGTCTTGACCGCGCAGGCCGCGCCGCCGGTCTCGAAGGCGCTGTTGTACATGGCGCGCTTGACGGCCTGGACGGTCTTGCCGGCGCCGTCCGTGCACTGCGGGCGGTCGACCAGGGTGTCGCGCGGGATCGAGACGATCGAGGCCCGGGAGTGGTCCTGGCTGACGTGCACCACCATCGCGGTGTCGGAGCGGGCGGAGTCACCGGTGCTCCCGCCGGCCAGGTCGCCGTTCGCGCCGGCCCGTGAGTCGGAGCCCAGTACCAGGATGTTGAACGAGCCGTCGGTGGCGGCCGGAGGCCGGGCGTCGCCGAGGCGGGAGTCGATGTCGACGCTCTTGATGTTGCCGTTCAGCTTCAGGTACGCCCACCCGGCCGCCCCGGCACCGACGACGACGAGCGCGACGAACGCGCAGGCGGCCACCAGCAGGACCTTGCGGCGGCGACTCGGGACCCTCTTGTGCTCGGCCATACGGTCCAGAGTAAATCGGACAAGAAGATCGAAAACTCCCAAGTTGTCCCAACTCTGGAACAAACGGCCCCGAACGCGCGGAACCCCGGACCGCTCGCGCGATCCGGGGTTCCGTGCTCGATCAGCCCTGCGGCTACGGTCAGTCGCCGGAGCCGGGGGTGGTCTTGGCGATCTGCATCAGGAACTCGGCGTTGCTCTTGGTCTGCTTCATCTTGTCCAGGAGCAGCTCGATCGCCTGCTGCGAGTCGAGCGCGTGCAGCACCCGGCGCAGCTTCCAGACGATGGCCAACTCCTCGTTGCCGAGCAGGATCTCCTCCTTGCGGGTGCTGGAGGCGTCCACGTCGACGGCCGGGAAGATGCGCTTGTCCGAGAGCTTCCGGTCGAGCTTGAGCTCCATGTTGCCGGTGCCCTTGAACTCCTCGAAGATCACCTCGTCCATCCGCGAGCCGGTCTCGACCAGCGCGGTGGCCAGGATGGTCAGCGAGCCGCCGTTCTCGATGTTGCGCGCGGCACCGAAGAACTTCTTCGGCGGGTACAGCGCGGTCGAGTCGACACCACCGGACAGGATGCGGCCGGAGGCCGGCGCCGCCAGGTTGTAGGCGCGGCCCAGGCGGGTGATCGAGTCCAGCAGGATGACCACGTCGTGGCCCAGCTCCACCAGGCGCTTGGCGCGCTCGATGGCCAGCTCGGCGACGGTGGTGTGGTCCTCGGCCGGGCGGTCGAAGGTCGAGGAGATGACCTCGCCCTTCACCGACCGCTGCATGTCGGTGACCTCTTCCGGACGCTCGTCGACCAGGACGACCATCAGGTGGCACTCGGGGTTGTTGTGGGTGATCGCGTTGGCGACCGCCTGCAGCACCATGGTCTTGCCGGTCTTCGGCGGCGCCACGATCAGACCGCGCTGGCCCTTGCCGATCGGCGACACCAGGTCGATGATCCGGGTGGTCAGCACGCCCGGGTCGGTCTCCAGGCGCAGCCGCTCCTGCGGGTAGAGCGGGGTGAGCTTGTTGAACTCGGGGCGGCCGCGGCCGGTCTCCGGGTCCATGCCGTTGACGGAGTCCAGCCGCACCATGGCGTTGAACTTCTCGCGGCGCTCGCCCTCGCGCGGCTGGCGCACCGCACCGGTGATGGCGTCACCCTTGCGCAGGCCGTTCTTGCGGACCTGGGCGAGCGAGACGTAGACGTCGTTCTGGCCCGGCAGGTAGCCGGAGGTGCGCACGAACGCGTAGTTGTCGAGGATGTCGAGGATGCCCGCGACCGGGATCAGGACGTCGTCCTCGCCGATCTGCGGCTCGACGGCACCGGTCTCGAAGCCCTCGCGGCCGCGACGGCCCCGACGGTCCCGGTAGCGGCCGCGACGGCCCCGACGGCCCTCGCCGAACTCGTCGTCGTCGTAGCCGCCCTGCTGGGCCTGCGGCTGCTGGACCTGCTGGCCGCCCTCGCGGCGCTGCTGGCCGTCGCCCTGGCCCTGCTGCTGGCCCTGCTGGCCGCCCTGGCGGTCGGCGCGCTCGCGGCGGTTGCGGCGGTCGCGACGAGACTCGCGCCCCTCGCCGTCCTGCCCGGCCTGGGCCTCGGCGCCGTCCTGGCGCTCGGTGCGCTCGCCCGCGTCGCGGCGGTCACGGCGCTCGCGGCGGTCCCGACGGGTCTCGCGACCCTCCTCGCGGCCCTCGAAGCCGCGGGTCTCGGCCGGACGCTCGGCCTGCTTGGGCTCGACCACCGCGACGGTGGCGGCCTCGCCGGCGGCCTCGGCGGCCGGAGCCGTAGGGGCGCCGGCGGCCGAGGTGGCGCGGCGGCGGGTGCGCTCGGCCCGGGCGGGCGCGGCGGTCTCGGCGGCGGCCTGGACCGGGATCTCGATCTGGGCCTCGGCGGTCGGCGCCGCGGCAGCGGCGGCGGCCTTGCTGCGGCGGGCCGGCTTCTCGGCGGGGGCCTCGGCCTCCGCCTTGGCGGCGGTGCGCTTGGCGGCCGGGGCGCCACCGGCGGCGAGCAGCGGGTCCCCGCCGCTCTTCTCCTTGATGGTCTCGATCAGCTGGCTCTTGCGCAGGCGTCCGGTACCGGTGATGCCCAGGTCCGCGGCGAGCTTCTGCAGCTCGGCGAGGACCATGCCGTCCAGGCCCGCGGCGGCACTGCGGCGGCGGCGCGGGGCGGCGGGGGCGGCGGCGGCCGCGTCCGACGCATCGGCGTCCGGGCGCGCGCCCATCAGATCGGTGGAGTCGCTCACTAAGGGTCCTTCCCTGGAGCGGACGTCGGCCTGTCTGGCTCGGCGACCGGTTGTGCTGTCCTGACCAACGCTCGACTGCGTCGGTCCGAGGCGGTGGTCCCTCGAATGGCGGGAGCCCGTCGAGGGAGAGCTGCGAGGTGCGGTGCATGAAGCACGGTGGTGCTGAGGTGGCGCGTGGGCCGGTCGTGTGTCGACCTCCCCAGAGGGCGTTGCCCCCACGCTGCCTGCGAATCCCGGGCCCCCGTCGCGTGACGGTGACCCGTGCTCCGCCCGTCCTGGCCTCGAGGTTGGAGGCCGCGGGTGGGAGTCAGGTGCCGTCACGGCTTCGGGATGCGGCCGCATGTCGCGCAGGCAGGCTGCGTACGCGCTGCGGTGGGCTCCCGGAGAATCGTCGCCCCGGACATCGCCACGACTCCACGGCCGTGGAGTGCTGGGATCGGGACGCGGCGCACCGAGCCCCGGAGGGCACCTGGTGCAGCAATGAGGTTAACACTACCGACCCCCTCAGACATTCCCCGACCTCGGGCCTGCCAATCGTGTCCGGACGGCCCGGCTCGCCGCAGGGCCGAACGAGCTGCTCAGACGTCCAGCGGGAGCACGGTGGCCCCGGTCCGGTCGATGCCCAGCCGGTGCGCGGCGAACGCCGGGTCGCCGCCGTGGCCGTGGTGCCCGGCGAAGGAGAGCACCTTGTCGACGCCCGCCTCGTCGGTGAGCGCCAGCACGGTCGGGCCGGCCCCGGAGACGACCGCGGGGACGCCCTCCGCGCGCAGCGCGCCGACCAGCGCGGCGCTGTCCGGCATCGCGGAGGCGCGGTAGTCCTGGTGCAGCCGGTCCTCGGTGGCGGCGAAGAGCAGCTCGGGCCGCCGGGTCAACGCCTCCACCAGCAGCGCGGACCGGCCCGCGTTGACGGCGGCGTCGGCCAGCGGGACGGTCTTCGGCAGCAGGCCGCGGGCGGTCTCGGTGAGCACCTCGCCGGCCGGGACGAACACCACCGGGACGACCTGCTCGGAGGGCTCCAGGGCGACCGCCTTGGCCGACTCCTCGTCGGTCCAGGCGATGGTGAAGTTGCCGCGCAGGCAGGCCGCGACGTTGTCGGGGTGGCCCTCCAGCTCGGAGGCGAGGGCCAGCAGCGCGTCGTCGTCCAGCGCGGACGGTCCGCCGATGGTGACCGCGCGGGCGGCCACGATGCCGGCGCAGATGGCGGCCGAGGAGGAGCCCAGGCCGCGGCCGTGCGGTATCCGGTTGGCGCAGACCACTTCGAGGCCGCGCGGCTGGCCGCCGAGCCGGTCGAAGGCGGCCCGCATCGAGCGGACCAGCAGGTGGCGCTCGTCCCGGGGCAGCGTCTCGGCGCCCTCGCCGGCGATGTCGACGGAGAGGCCGGAGTCGGCGACCCGGACGACCACGTCGTCATACAGACCCAGCGCGAGCCCGAAGGCGTCGAAGCCCGGGCCGAGGTTGGCGCTGGTCGCGGGAACCCTGACCCGGACGGCGGCGGCACGGAACGCAGGACCGGCCATGCGGTGGACTCTCCTGGGGAAATCGGGCGGCGCGGAGCGCGTCGTCGGTGCGAGGGTGGGGGAAAGGGCCGCGGGCCCCTCGGGCCTGGCGGTCACAGTCGTCGGCGCGGCCCGTACCAGGACGGGCCCGGGGCATGTGCCACACGGCCGAACCCAGAGTATCGAAGAGAGGTTCCCCAGTGGTACACCCCGTGGGCCTTCGATCTGGTGTGTTGCCGGTTCTGGCCGGAATGCACACCCCGCTCGGTCAGGGAGAGGGGCGGAATCGGATCGGAATGCGCAGCGGAATTGACCAAAAGAGTCAGCGGAGAACTTTGACGGGCCGCCCCCCGAAAGGGTCGGCCCGTCGAAGCGTCAGACCCCGTCGTCAGTCCAGCAGTCCGAGCCGCCG
Organism: Kitasatospora sp. NPDC001683; assembly: GCF_053596495.1. Classification (NCBI taxonomy): domain Bacteria; kingdom Bacillati; phylum Actinomycetota; class Actinomycetes; order Kitasatosporales; family Streptomycetaceae; genus Kitasatospora; species Kitasatospora sp. NPDC001683. The sequence continues at coordinate 51,863 of NZ_JBSFGK010000011.1, read as the reverse complement.
GGCGGCCGTCTCCGGGTCGACCGGGACGACCTGCGGCTGCGGCGCGCCGGCCACCGCCCAGTCCGGGTCCTTGAGGCCGTTGCCGGTCACCGTGCAGACGATCCGCTGGCCCGGGTCGACCAGGCCGGCCTCCGCCTTGGCCAGCAGACCGGCCACCGAGGCGGCCGAGGCGGGCTCCACGAAGACGCCCTCCTGCGCGGCCAACAGCCGGTAGGCGGCGAGGATCTGACGGTCCGTCACCTTGTCGATGAGGCCGCCGGACTCGTCCCGCGCGGCGAGCGCGAAGTCCCAGGAGGCCGGGTTGCCGATCCGGATCGCGGTGGCGATGGTCTGCGGCTTGAGGACGGGCGCGCCGTCCACGATCGGCGCCGAGCCGGCCGCCTGGAAGCCCCACATCCGCGGGGTGCGCGCGGCCATCCCGTCGGTCGCGTACTCCCGGTAGCCCTTCCAGTACGCCGTGATGTTGCCCGCGTTGCCGACCGGCAGGACGTGGATGTCCGGGGCGTCGCCGAGCATGTCGACGATCTCGAAGGCCGCCGTCTTCTGACCCTCGATCCGCACCGGGTTCACCGAGTTGACCAGGGCGACCGGGTACTTCTCGGACAGTTCGCGGGCCAGCGTCAGGCAGTCGTCGAAGTTGCCGTCGACCTGCAGGATCTTCGCGCCGTGCACCAGCGCCTGGCCCATCTTGCCCAGCGCGATCTTGCCCTGGGGCACGAGCACCGCGGAGACCATCCCGGCCCGCACCGCGTACGCGGCGGCGGAGGCCGAGGTGTTGCCGGTGGACGCGCAGATGACGGCCTGCGCGCCCTCCTCCTTGGCCTTGGAGATGGCCATCGTCATCCCGCGGTCCTTGAAGGAGCCGGTCGGGTTGGCGCCCTCGACCTTGAGGTAGACCTCGCACCCGGTGCGCTCGGAGAGCACCTGGGCGGGCACCAGGGGCGTGCCGCCCTCCAGCAGGGTGACCACCGGGGTGGCCGCGGTGACCGGCAGGCGGTCCCGGTACTCCTCGATCAGGCCGCGCCACTGGTGGGTGTGCGCGCCTCGGACGACGTTCTCGGCAACGGCGTTCATGGCTGGTTCCTTATTCCCCTTCGACCCGCATGATGCTGGCCACGTCCCGCACGCTGTCCAGCGCGCGGAGCTTGTCGACCGTCGCCGACAGCGCGGCGTCGGTGGCACGGTGGGTGACCACGACGAGCGAGGCGTCGCCGTCGCGGCCCTGCTGGCGCACGGTGTCGATGGAGACGCCGTGCTCGGCGAAGACGGACGCGACCTGGGCGAGCACGCCCGCCCGGTCGTCCACGTCCAGGCTGACGTGGTAGCGGGTGACCACCTCGTCCATCGGCTTGGCGGGCAGCCGGGTGTACACCGAGTCGCCCGGACCGGTGGCCCCGGCCAGCTTGTTGCGGCAGACCGCGACCAGGTCGCCGAGCACCGCGGAGGCGGTCGGCGAGCCGCCCGCGCCCGGGCCGTAGAACATCAGCCGGCCGGCCGCCTCGGCCTCGACGAACACCGCGTTGTACGCCTCCCGGACGGAGGCCAGCGGGTGCGAGAGCGGGATCATCGCCGGGTGGACCCGCGCGGTGACGGACTCGCCGTCGGCGGCCCGCTCACAGATCGCGAGCAGCTTGACCACGCACCCCATCTCCTTGGCGGAGGCGATGTCGGCGGCGGTCACCTCGGTGATGCCCTCGCGGTAGACGTCCGCCGCGGTGACCTTGGTGTGGAAGGCGATGCCGGCCAGGATCGCGGCCTTGGCGGCGGCGTCGAAGCCCTCCACGTCGGCGGTCGGGTCGGCCTCGGCGTAGCCGAGCGCGGTGGCCTCCTCCAGCGCCTCCGAGTAGCCGGCGCCGGTGGTGTCCATCTTGTCGAGGATGAAGTTGGTGGTGCCGTTGACGATGCCCAGCACCCGGTTGACCTCGTCCCCGGCGAGGGACTCGCGCAGCGGGCGCAGCAGCGGGATCGCGCCCGCCACCGCGGCCTCGTAGTACAGGTCCACGCCGGCCGCGGCGGCCGCCGCGTGCAGTTCGGTGCCGTCCTGGGCGAGCAGCGCCTTGTTGGCGCTGACCACCGAGGCACCCTGCTTGAAGGCGGACAGGATCAGCGATTTGGAGGGCTCGATCCCACCCACCACCTCGACCACGACGTCGATGTCGCCCCGGCCCACCAGGGCCTCGGCGTCGGTGGTGATCAGGTGCTCGGGCACCCCGGGGCGCACCCGGCCGGCCCGGCGGACCGCGATCCCGGCGAGCTCGACCGGGGCACCGATGCGAGCGGCGAGGTCGTCGGCCGTCGTCGTCATGATGCGCGCCACCTCGGAGCCCACCACACCACAACCCAGCAACGCCACCTTCAGCGGGCGCGTACGCATCATCCGACTCCGCTCTGCATTCTTCGTGCTTCGGTATTTCCGGCGGTTTTCGGGGCCTGCCGGAAACTTCGGTCCGTACCAGTCTCGGGGACTTTCCGGACGGATCTACGGTCGTTCCATGATCTGAGACGAGAATTTCGTCATCCGATATCCAGGCGCAGGAGATCCTCCTCCGTCTCGCGCCGGACGATCACCCGCGCCGCACCGTCCCTGACGGCGAGCACGGGGGGCTTGAGGGCGTGGTTGTAGTTGCTCGCCATCGAGCGGCAGTAGGCGCCGGTGGCGGGCACCGCGATCAGGTCGCCCGGGGCCAGGTCGGCCGGCAGGAAGGCGTCCCGGACCACGATGTCGCCGGACTCGCAGTGCTTGCCGACCACCCGGACCAGCATCGGCTCGGCGTCACTGGTGCGTGACACCAGGGCCACCGAGTACTCGGCGTCGTACAGCGCGGTGCGGATGTTGTCGGACATCCCGCCGTCCACGCTGACGTAGGTGCGCAGGCCCTCCAGCGGCTTGACCGTGCCGACCTCGTACAGCGTGAACGCGGTCGGGCCGACGATCGCCCGGCCCGGCTCCACGCTCAGCCGGGGGGCGTTCAGGTTCGCGGCGGCGCACTCGCGGCGGACGATCTCGGCCAGCGCGGCGGCGATCTCGGCAGGCTCCCGCGGGTCGTCCTCGCTGGTGTACGCGATGCCGAGGCCGCCGCCGAGGTCGATCTCGGGCAGCTCGACGCCGTGCTCGTCCCGGATCCCGGCCAGCAGGCCGACCACCCGGCGGGCCGCCACCTCGAAGCCGGCCATGTCGAAGATCTGCGAGCCGATGTGCGAGTGGATGCCGCGCAGCTCCAGGCTGTCGTGGCCGAGCACCCGGCGCACCCCCTCGGCGGCGGCCCCGCCGTTCAGCGACAGGCCGAACTTCTGGTCCTCGTGCGCCGTGGCGATGAACTCGTGGGTGTGCGCCTCGACGCCGACGGTGATCCGGATCAGCACCGGCTGGCGCACGCCCTGGCGGGCGGCGATCGCCGCCAGGCGCTCGATCTCCTCGTAGGAGTCGACCACGATGTGCCCGACACCGGTCTTCACCGCGTGCTCGAGCTCGTCCACCGACTTGTTGTTGCCGTGCAGCGCGATCCGCTTCGGCGGCATCCCGGCGGCCAGTGCCACCGCCAACTCGCCGACGCTGCACACGTCGAGGTTGAGGCCCTCCTCGTGCAGCCAGCGGACGATCGCCTTGGAGAGGAAGGCCTTTCCGGCGTAGTAGACGTCCGCGTCGGCGCCGAAGGCGTCCCGCCAGGCGCGGGCCCGGGTGCGGAAGTCGTCCTCGTCCAGCACGTAGGCCGGGGTGCCGAACTCGGCCGCCAGCCGCTTGACGTCGATCCCGCCGACGGTGGCCACGCCCTCGGCGTCGCGGGCGACGGTGCGCGACCACACCTTGGGGTCGAGCGCGTTCAGGTCGGCCGGCGGGGCCTGGTAGTGGCCCTCGGGCAGGACGTCGCCGTGGCGGGGACCTGCGGGGTGTGCGGAGCGACTCATGCTCTCAGTGTCCTTCGAGACCTATGGCGAGGGGCGGCGACGGTCGCCGTTGACCGTCAGCCGCCCCCGCTGGTGCGCTTGGGGGGGGTGGTGCCTACATCCGCTCGGGCGCCGTCACGCCCAGGAGCGTGAGGCCGTTGGCGATGACCGTGCGCGTGGCGTCGGCCAGCCAGAGGCGGGCGCGCGTGAGGTCCGTGACCTCCTCGTCGCCCCGGGGCAGGATGCGGCAGTTGTCGTAGAAGCGGTGGTACTTGGCGGCCAGGTCCTCCAGGTACACGGCGACCCGGTGCGGCTCGCGCAGCTCGCCGGCCGCGGCCAGCACGCGCGGGAACTCGCCGAGGTGGCCGAGCAGGTCGGACTCCCACTCGGTGGCCAGCAGCTCCGGTTTGAAGCCCTCGGCCGCACCGCGCGTGATGCCCTGCTCGTCGGCGTTGCGCTGGACCGCGCACATCCGCGAGTGGGCGTACTGGACGTAGTAGACCCGGTTCTCGTTGGTCTGGCTGGTCAGGATGTTGATGTCCAGCGTGATCGTGGAGTCCGTGGAGGAGCGCGCCAGGGTGTAGCGGGCGGCGTCGACGCCGATCCACTCGACCACGTCGTCGATCGTGATGATGTTGCCGGCCCGCTTGGACATGCGGACCTCTTCGCCGTCGCGAAGCATCTTCACGAACTGGCCGATCCTCACCTCGATGTTGCGGTTCATGTCGTCGCCCGCGCAGGCCGCGATGGCCTTGAGACGGTTGACGTAGCCGTGGTGGTCGGCGCCCAGCATGTAGAGCGCGACCTCGGCGCCGCGGTCCCGCTTGGACAGGTAGTACGCGGCGTCGGCGGCGAAGTAGGTCTTGTCGCCGTCGGCCTTGATCAGGACGCGGTCCTTGTCGTCACCGAAGTCGGTGGTGCGCAGGAAGACCGCGCCGTCCTGCTCGAAGACGTGGCCCTGCTCGCGCAGCCGGTCGATGGCCTTCTCGACGGCGCCGGAGTCGTGCAGCGTCTTCTCCGAGAACCACACGTCGAAGTGGGTGCCGAACTCGTCCATCGAGCGCTTGATCTCGGCCACCATGAGCTTGAGGCCCTCGGTGCGGAAGACCTCCAGCTGCTCGGCCTCGGGCAGGTCGAGCACGCCCGGGATCGCGTCGGTGAGGGTCTTGGCGATGTCGACGATGTACTCGCCGACGTAGCCGCCCTCGGGCACCTCGCGGCCGTTCGCGGCGGCCTGCAGGGAGGCGGCGAACTTGGTGATCTGCACGCCGGCGTCGTTGAGGTAGTACTCGGTGGTGACGTCGGCGCCGGAGGCCCGCAGCACGCGCGCCAGCGAGTCGCCGACCGCGGCCCAGCGGACGCCGCCGATGTGGATCGGGCCGGTCGGGTTGGCGGAGACGAACTCCAGGTTGATCCGCAGGCCCTTGAGCGCCTCGTTGCGGCCGTAGGCCTCCCCCGCCTCGACGATGGTGCGGGCGAGCGCGCCGGCGGTGGCGGTGTCCAGGGTGATGTTCAGGAAGCCCGGACCGGCGATGTCGACCTCGGCGACGCCGGTGATCCCTCGCAGGCGGTCGGCCAGCACCTCGGCAACGGCTCGCGGCGGCTTGCCGGCCGCCTTGGCGAGCTGGAGGGCCACGTTCGTCGCGTAGTCGCCGTGGTCCCGGTTCTTGGGCCGCTCGACCGTCACGTGCTCGGGCACGGCGACGGCCAGCTCGCCCGCCTCGACGGCGGAGCTCACTGCGGCCTGGATTGCCTGGGAAAGGTCTGCGGGGGTCACGACGCCAAGCGTAGGCGAGACGGGGTACCCGCCCGCCACCCGGTTTGCCGGTTGAGACACCCGGAGGGGCCGCCGCGCCGTCCACTCGGGGGTCTCAGCCGCGATCCGTCCGCTCTGTTCGCTCAGGGCGAAATCCGCCGGGCCGTTCGCCGGCCCGCATCAGGCGGCGGACCAGGGCCACCAGGTCGGCGGGGTCGAAGGGCTTGCCGAGGTAGCCGTCCACGCCGACCGTCTCCCCCAGGTCGAGGTCCGCCGGAGTGCAGGCGCTCACGATCGCGATCGGCAGTCCACGGGTGTCCGGAGTCGCGCGCAGCCGGGCCGCCGTCCGCAGGCCGTCCAGCCGGGGCATCACCACGTCCAGCGTCACCACGTCGGGCTTCACCCGGCGGATGACCTCCAGGCACTCGGCGCCGTCGGCGGCGGTCACCACCTCAAAGCCCTCCAGCTCGAGGTTGACCCTGATCAGCTGGCGGATCACCTCGCTGTCGTCCACCACGAGGACCCGCCCGGACACTCCCGACACCTCACCGAGGGTATCGGCGGCCCCGCCGCCCCGTCCGGCCTTTGGGCACTTCCGCCCACCGGGCCTCCGGGGCCGCCCGGACGATCTTTCCGGAAACCCGTGCACGGACCGCCCTCGAAGCCTGGTAGTGTTCATCACGTCGGAACGCGCGAGCGGCCGACAGGCCAGTAGGCCCCCGTAGCTCAGGGGATAGAGCACCGCCCTCCGGAGGCGGGTGCGTAGGTTCGAATCCTACCGGGGGCACTTCGCAGGGAGTGCAACTGAGGCCCAGATCAGTGGAGTTGATCCACAGATCTGGGCCTTCGTCATGTTCCGAGGGCGGTTCGGCGGCCCCGCCCGGGCCGAAGGCCGCGCCGGTGCCGAAAGGGACGAGCGACCAGCGACGAAGGAGCGCCGGAGCGTGGGGGCACCTCCCAGCCGCCAGGCCGGGGGAGAGTGTCGGCACCGGGTCGGAGCGGTCCGGAGGCGAGGGGGCGAGTGCCCGGGCGGGGGCGGTCGGGCCGGGCGGCTCAGGAGGCGGCGGCCTCGGCCTGGGTGTACAGGTCGGCGATGGTGTGGTCGAAGTAGGCGCCGTACGAGGTGTCGTCGGTGTCGCCGCCCTGCTGGTAGCCGCCGATGGTGCCGACCACGTCGCCGGTGGCGGTGTCGATCCACGGGCCGCCGCTGGTGCCGCTCGGGTAGGACGGGCACCGGATGACGCGCTGGTAGGCGCTCTGCTGGGCGGTGGTGTTGGTGCAGAGGCTGGGCACCTCGGCGTCGGCCGGGTAGCCGTAGAGCCGGACGGTGGCGCCGAAGGGCTCGTCGGTGCCCAGCCGGTTGCCGCCGACCACGTCCTCGACCTTGCGGCCGTTGCTGGGGGCGGTCTCCAGGATCGCGAAGTCCTCGTCCACGTCGCCCTTCTGGGACCAGCCGGCGGCGGTGTGGATCGCCGTCACCCGCCAGGTGCCGTACGGGGCGGAGCCGTCCCGGTAGCCGGGGACGAAGGTCACGCCGTCGGTGCTGGTGAGGCAGTGCGCGGCGGTCAGCAGCAGGTTGCCGGTGTCGCTGTGCAGCACGCTGGCGGTGCAGAAGTGGTTGCCGGCCGCGACCGAGCCACTGAACAGGGCGCCGACGGTGGCGGTCTCCCGGTTGTCGGCGGGGGCGGGGGCGGTCGTCCCCAGAGCGACGTTGTGCAGGTCGGGGGCGGCGGCGGCAGTGGCCGACGGACTGTCCGCGGGGGTCGGCGAGGCGGTCGGGGGCGGCGCGGCGGTCGGAGTCGGGCTGCCGCTCGGGGTGGTGTCCGCGGCCGGGCCGGGCGAGGCGGGCGCCGCCGTGGTGGCGGCCGGGGCGGGCGCGACGGCCCGGGCGCTGCGGGCCTCCTTCCCGGCGGCCGTGGCGTCGGACAGGTCGAACCCGTGCGTCCCGGCCACCACCGCGGCCACCACGACGGCGGACAGCGCGGTGAACAGCGAAGGGGCCAGCAGACGGTGGCGGCGCGACCTCTGGCGGCGGTGCTGACCCATGCCTGTCTCTCTCCTGCAGTGGTCGATGGCGTCTGGTTCGGTCAATGACTATGACGCCTCAGCCTGGAAAGTTTGTTGCGTCAGGCTTGGATCTCGATGAGAAAACGGTCACCGACCCAGGAGCGTATCCAAAGCGGACGCCTCGATGAAGGCGGTGTGCGTCCCGGCGGTGGTGCAGGCGAACGCCCCGGCGGCCGAACCGGCCCGGGCGCAGTCCAGCGGCGGGTGGCCGCGGAACCAGGCGTACAGGAAACCGGTGACGAAGGCGTCCCCGGCGCCGTTGGTGTCCACCACCGGGCGGCCCGGGTCGACGGCGGGCAGCTGGCGCAGGACGCCGTCCTCGCGGGTGAGCAGGTGGCAGCCCTCGGCGCCCGCGGTGGCGACGACCACGGTGGCGCGGCCCTCGGCGAGGATCGCGCGCATCACCTGCTCGTGCCGGCCGCGGCAGCCGGCCACCGAGAGGAACACCAGGTCGGAGCCGAGCGCGTAGTCGCGGTGGTGCGGGTTCTCGCCGTCCCAGTCGTGCAGGTCGGTGGAGGTGGTGCGACCGAGCCGGTGGAGGTCGCCGTACATGTCCCGGTTGACGCCGGTGATCGAGAGGTGGACGTGCCGGCTGCGCTCGACGTACGGGAGGTGGAACTCGCGCGGCAGCCGAAGGCCGGCGGGGTGGCGGCCGTCGAAGAAGGAGAACCGGCGGCCGTCCGCGTCCACCAGGTTGACCCCGCGCGGGGTGCCGTACGGGCTGACCAGGTGGGCGAAGTGCAGTCCGTGGCGGCGGTAGGCGGTGCGGACCAGCTCGCCCTGGGGGTCGTCGCCGAGGAAGTCCAGGAGGGCGGTGCGCAGGCCGAGGTGATGGGCGCCGAGGGCCACGCCGTTGCCGGTGTGGCCGACGTAGTCGCGCACCGGCTCGACGAACCGCGAGTCACCGGGCGGGATCTCCAGCCGCTCGACCCGGACGACGGTGTCCACGCCCACACCGCCCACCACGAGCAGGTCGAACTCCGCTGACTCGGACTGCTGCTGCTCGGACTGCTGCGGCACGACGGCGCCTCCTTGATCCCCGGACGGTGGCCAGGAGTCAAGCAGGCGCCGGAGGTTGGCTGCAAGGCCTTGCTGCAAAGTTTCAATCACCCGCCGTCAGTCGGGCGTTGGCCGCTCCGCCCCCGCCTCCGCACGGACGTCGGCGGCCCGGACCAGGCCCCGGGCTCACGACGAGTCCCGGGGCCCTGGTCCTTCGAGCGCCCTACCGCCCTCAGAGCGCCGACAGCTCCGCGACCAGGTCGTCCAGCCCCAGCGAGCCCTGCGAGAGCGCCGCCATGTGCCAGGCCTTGAGGTCGAACTCCTCGCCGCGCGCCTCGTGCGCCGCCCGCGCCGCCGCCCGGCCGCGCAGCCAGGCGCGCTCGCCCAGCTTGTAGCCGATCGCCTGGCCCGGCAGGCCCAGGTAGCGGACCAGCTCGCTGTCCAGGAAGTCGGCGGACAGCCCGCAGTAGCGGCCGAAGAACTCCCGCGCGTGCTCCGGGCTCACCGGCTCACCCGGCCGGTACGGGGAGTCCGCCGGGAAGTCCAGGCCGACGTGCATGCCGATGTCCACGATGACCCGCAGCGCCCGCATCATCTGGGCGTTGAGGAAGCCCAGGCGGTGACCGGGGTCGGTGAGGTAGCCGAGCTCGTCCATCAGACGCTCGGCGTACAGCGCCCAGCCCTCCAGGTTGGCGCTCACCCCGCCGAGGCTCACCTGGTAGCTGGAGAGCCGGTCGGCGACGTACACCCACTGCGCGAGCTGCAGGTGGTGGCCCGGGACGCCCTCGTGGTACCAGGTCGAGACCAGGTCCCAGACCGGGAAGCGCTCCTCGCCGAGCACCGGCAGCCAGGTCCGCCCGGGGCGGCTGAAGTCCAGCGCGGGCTGGGTGTAGTACGGCGCGGCGGCGCTGCCGGGCGGGGCGATCCGCGACTCGACCCGGGTGACCGGCTCGGCCAGGTCGAAGTGGGTGCCCTGGAGGTCCCGGACGGCCTGGTCCATCAGGCCCTGCAGGTACTCCCGGGCGGCCTCGGCGCCCTCGATCGCCGGGCCGTCCGTCTCCAGCCACTTCATCGCCGCCATCGGGCCGGCGCCCGGGCGGACCTTCTCGGCCTCGGCCTCCATCTGCGCGAGCAGGTCGTGGAACTCGCTCCAGGCCCATGCGTACGCCTCGTCCAGGTCCAGGTCGGCACCCGTCCAGTAGCGCACCCAGCGGCCGTAGCGCTCCCGGCCGGCGGTGTCCGGGGTCCCTGCGGCGGCCGGGGCGTACACGTCGCGCATCCAGTCGCGCAGCGCGGCCAGTGCCTCGGCGGCGGCCACCGCGTGCTCGGACAGCTCGGCGCGCACGCCCTCCGGAGCGTCCTTGACGAACTCGCCGAACCAGCCGCCGGGCATCTCCCCCGCCAGCCACTCGCCGAACTGACCGACCACCGTCTCCACCTGGCGCGGGCCGGACAGCAGACCGCGCTCGATGCCCTCGGCCAGGGTCCGCCGGTACTGCTCCAACGCCAGCGGGAAACGGGCCAGCCGGCGGCCGATCAGCCGCCACTCGGCCTCGGTGCCGGTGGCCATCAGGGTGAAGGCCTCCCGGGTGTTGTGCACCGGGGAGCCCAGGTTGCGCACCGCGCGGTAGCTCTCCCCGGCGTCGTGGACGGCGAGTTCGGCGGTCAGCCGCTCCCGCAGCAGCCGGGCGCAGCGGCGCTCGGCCTCGTCGTCGGCGGCGCCCGCCCGCTCGGCCTCGTCCAGCCGGGCCAGGGTGCGGCGGGCGAGATCGGCGACCGCCTCGGCCCCGGCCGGGGACAGGTCGGGCAGCCGGTCGTCCTCGGGGTTGAGGCCGAGGTAGACGGCGGTCAGCGGGTCGAGGTCGGCCAGGGCCTGGACGTAACCGTCGGCGATGCGGCGGGGGGTGTCGCCGTCGGAGTTGATCAGTTCTTCAGCCATCCGGACATCATCGCGTCGCCGGGGCCGATTGCAAGCCCTCCGTCATCGACCGTTGACCTGCTGCGGGCGGGGATCTGACGCGGGGTCGGGCCGCGGTGGTGACACCGTTTCGGCACCGTGGCGGCGCAAACACCCGTTCGGAAGGATCCCGCGCCCGACCGGCCCCGATCGGTCCGACGACCATTACGCTGAGGCTCCATGGAAGCCCGCCCCACCACGGCAACCGGACCGGTGCCCGCCCCGGCCGCCCCCGAGCCGCGCCCGCGCCGCGCCGGCTACCGCCGGCTGTCGGTCGAACAGCGGCGCGAACAGCTGATCGCCGTCGCCCTGGAGCTGTTCGCGCACCGGCCGCCGGAGGAGGTCAGCCTGGACGACGTCGCCGAGGCCGCCGACGCCTCCCGGCCCCTGGTCTACCGCTACTTCGCGGGCGGCAAGCAGCAGTTGTACGAGGCCGCGCTGCGCACCGCGGCGGACGAGCTGACCAGCCGGTTCGCCGTGCCGCTGACCGGGACGCCGTCCGAGCAGCTGGCGGCCGCGCTGGACGGCTACTTCGCCTTCGTGGCCGAGCACGACGCGGGCTACTCGGCGCTGCTGCGCGGCGGTTCGGTGGTGGAGACGGCCCGGACCTCGGCGATCGTGGACGACGTCCGGCGGGCGGCGCTCAAGCGGACCCTGCGGCACCTGGGGGTGCGGGAGGCCGGGCCGCGGCTGACGCTGCTGGTGCGCTCGTGGATCGCGGTGGTCGAGGGGGCGTCACTGAGCTGGCTGGACGAGGGGCGCACGCTGCCGGTGGACGGGCTGCGGGACTGGCTGGTGGACCAGTTCACGGCGATGGCGGCGGCGACGGCGCTGCACGATCCGCAGACGGCGGAGGTGTTGGCGGGGCTGCTCGCGCTCGAGGGTCCGCGGGCGGAACGCGCCGAGCGGCTGCGGGCGGTGCTCGGTACGCCCTAGCGTTCCCGACCCCCGTGCCAAGGGTCGGGGCGGCCGGCGACTACGCCTTGCCGAGCACCTGGCACTGGCGGCCGAGGCCGTCGATCTCGATCTCGACGACATCGCCCGGGGCGAGGAAGGGCGTGCCGGGACGGCCCAGGGTGACCCCGGCCGGGGTGCCGGTGACGATCACGTCGCCGGGCTCCAGCACCATGAACTGGCTCGTGTAGCGGACGAGTTCGAGCACCGGGAAGATCATCTCCGCGGAGTTGCCGTGCTGCCGCTGCTCGCCGTTGACCCAGAGCCGCAGCTCCAGCGCCTGCGGGTCGGCCACCTCGTCGGCGGTGACCAGCCAGGGCCCGAGCGGGGTGAAGGTCTCCGCCGACTTGCCCTTGTCCCACTGGCCGCCGCGCTCGAACTGGAAGGCCCGCTCGGTGACGTCGTTGGCGATCGTGTAGCCGGCGATCACCCCGGCGGCCTCGGCGTGCGAGTCCAGGTAGCGGGCGGTGCGGCCGATCACGATGGCCAGCTCGGCCTCGTAGTCGGTCTTCTCGCCGCCGCGCGGCACCAGGACCTCGTCGTACGGGCCGACCACGGTGGAGCTCGGCTTGAGGAAGATCACCGGCTCGGCCGGGATCGCGGCCCCGGCCTCCTCCGCGTGGTCGCGGTAGTTGAGCCCGATGCCGACCACCTTGCCCGGCCGGGCCACCGGCGCACCCACCCGCAGGCCGTCCAGGTCCACCACCGGCAGCACGCCGGCCGCCACCTCGCGGGCCAGCGCGGCGGTGTCCAGCCCGGCCAGGAAGGCCTTGTCGAGGTCGCGGGCCCGCCCGGAGAGGTCGTACGCGGTGCCGTCCTCGCCCAGCACGACCGGGCGCTCGGCGCCCGGGGGTCCGACGCGGAGGAGCTTCATCGATCCGTCACCAGCCTTTCGTCGCAGCTCACCGGGGCGGCGCGGACACCGCTCCCGAGTCTGGCAACGAGGTATATCAACGGCCCGGGCCGGTGGACCAGACCGTCCCGATGGGCGGATTCCCATCAAGTCGCACCATGGCGCGGGGTCCCGAATCGGCGGCCCGCACGGTTGACACCCGCCCGCACGACCCGATCGCCAAGGGCGCCTCAGCGGCCCGGCGCGCCGCCGCCACTGCTACTTCCGCCCCCGCCCCCGCTTTCGCCTCCGCTTCCGCTTCCGCCGAGCAGTACCCGGGCGCTCAGCGCCGTCCGCGCCGGGCCCGGGCCGAGCCGGGCGGCCTCCCGGCGCCAGTGCGCGAGGTCGCGCCGCAGGTCGGCCCGGGCCTCCGGGGCGGCGCCCGGCTCCTCGGTCAGTGCCTCCAGCAGCGCGACGGCGGTGCCCCGACTGCCGTCCCGGGCCAGCCAGAGGGCCAGGTCGTGGCAGGTGCGCAGGGTGCGCGGGTCGGCCGGGCCGCAGATCCGGGCGAAGTCGGGCACCAGCTGCGCCAGGATGTCCACGGCCTCCCCGGCCCGGCCCTCGACGCCGTGCTGCCAGGCCAGGTCCGCCCGGCGGCGCAGCTGCTCCGGGCTGGGGTCGTCCGGCCGCAGCATCCCGGGCCGGATCCGGCGCAGCCGCTCCAGCACCTCGGCGGCGTCGGCCGGGCGGTCCGCGGGCCGTTTGGCGAGCAGCCTGGCGACCAGCTCGGCCAGCGCCGGGTCCTTGCCGCGCACTCGGGGCGGGGTCTCCTCCATGTGCTTGTGCATGTACTCGTACGGCGAGTCGGCGCGGAACGGCCGCCGGCCGGTGCTGACCTCGTACAGCATCACGCCGAAGGCGTAGAGGTCGGCCCGGCCGTCCACGGTGCCGCCGGACCAGCACTCGGGCGCCAGGTACGGGACGGTGCCGACCACGTTGCCGGTCGAGGTGAGCCCGGTGGACTGGGTGAGCAGCCGGGCAATGCCGAAGTCCAGCACCTTGGCGCGGTCCCCGCCGTCCGTGATCATCACGTTCTCGGGCTTGATGTCCCGGTGCACGACCCCGCTGCGGTGCGCGGCGTCCAACGCCTCGCAGACCTGCGCCATCCAGCCGAGCGCGCGCCCGTGGTCGGGCAGGCCGGCCTTGAGGACGGCGGCGAGCGGGCGGCCGCGGACCAGTTCCATCACCAGGTAGTGGATCTCCCCGGTGGTGTCGGTGACCCGGCCGTAGTCGTGCACCGTCACGATGTGCGGGTGGGACAGGTTGCCGGCCAGCTTGGCCTCGCGGACGAACCGCCCGACGGCCTCCCGGTCGGCGGCGTGCTCGGCCAGCAGCAGCTTCACCGCGACCGGCCGGTCCAGCACGGTGTCGGTCGCCCGCCAGACCACGCCGAAGCCGCCCTTGCCCAGCCACTCGTCCAGCCGGAAGCGACCGCCGAGCACCTCGCCCTTGTGCATGCCCTCCCCCAACTCGACCGCGGCCGTGCGGCGTTCGCCGCCGGAGGGTCGGAGGGGTCACCATAGCGGCGGGCGGGGACGAACGGGTGAACGAAACAGGGCCTGTTCTACGACTCGGGCCGGTCCTACGGCTTGGGCTTGGGGAGGCCCGGCGGGTTGATCTCGGAGGTCTGCACCGCCTCGGTCTCCAGGCCCCAGCGCTTCAGCACCTGCCCGTACGTCCCGTTCCTGATCACCTCGTTGAGCGCCTCGTTGAGCGCCCTGACCAGCCCGTTGTCCTTGCGGGTGGTCGCCCCGATCTTGCCGAGGACGTCCGCGCCGCCGCCCGAGTAGGTGCCGACCACCTCGGTCTCGCCGGTCTGCACGGCGTGGAAGGCCAGGCTGGGATCGGGGCCGGTGTAGACGTCGATCCGGCCGGAGGAGAGCGCCAGGTAGTACTCGGTGCCGGAGAAGTACTTGATGTCGATCGGCTTGAGGCCGCTCCGGACGTTCTCCTCGCTCCAGGCGATCAGCAGCTTCTCCTGGTTGGTGCCGGTGGAGACGCCGACGGACCGGCCGGCCAGGTCCTTGGGGCCGGTGACCTTGATGCCGCTGCCCTTCTTCGCCTCGAAGCCGAGGACGTCCAGCCGGTAGGTGGCGAAGTCGTACTTCTCCTTGCGCTCCTCGGTGACGGTGATGTTGGACAGGCCCGCGTCGTACTTGCCGCTGTCCAGGCCGACGAAGATGTTCTCCCAGGAGACCGGGTTGAACTCGACCTTGAGGCCGAGCACGTTGCCGACCAGCGAGGCGATGTCCGGCTCGACGCCGATGATCGTCCTGTCGTCGTCGGCGTAGAAGTCCAGCGGCGGGGTGGTGCCGAGGGAGTCGACGATCTTCAACGTGCCTCTTCGCCTGATCTCCTCCGGCACCAGCGCGGCGATCGCCTCGACCTTGGGCGTGGTCACCCGGTTCTGCTCGGGCGACAGGTTCACCACGGTGCCGTTCGGTGCAGTGCTGCCCTTGGCCGGGGCGAGTTCCGCCGAGGCGCCCGTGGCGCCGCTGCCGCAGCCGGCCAGGACGAGGGCGGCGGCGAGCGCGCCGGCGGCGGTCACGAGGGCGCGACGGGGTAGGGACATGGCGGAACTCCTGCTCGATGAAGGGGGGTTGGGGGCGGTCGGGATTCAGAGCACCTTGGCCAGGAAGGCCCGGGTGCGCTCGTGCTGCGGGCGGTCCAGGACCTCGGCGGGCGGGCCCTGTTCGACCACCACGCCGCCGTCCATGAAGACCACGGTGTCGGCGACCTCGCGGGCGAAGCCGATCTCGTGGGTGACCACGATCATCGTGGTGCCGCTGCGGGCGAGGTCCTTGATGACGTCCAGCACCTCGCCGACCAGCTCGGGGTCGAGCGCCGAGGTGGGCTCGTCGAACAGCAGCACCTTGGGCTCCAGCGCCAGCGCCCGGGCGATCGCCACCCGCTGCTGCTGCCCGCCGGACAGCTGCCGGGGGTAGGCGGCCGCCTTGTCGGCCAGCCCGACCCGCTCCAGCAGGCCCAGCGCCGTCGCCCTGGCCTCGGCCCGGGGCCGGCCGAGCGCGGCGATCGGCGCCTCGACCAGGTTCTCCAGCACGGTCAGGTGCGGGAAGAGGTTGAAGTTCTGGAACACGAAGCCGATGCCGGTGCGCTGGCGCAGCACCTCGCGCTCCTTGAGCTCGTACAGCCGGTCGCCGGAGCGCCGGTAGCCGATCAGCTCGCCGTCGACGGCGACGTAGCCCCGGTCGAGCCTCTCCAGGTGGTTGATCGCCCGCAGCAGGGTGGACTTGCCGGAGCCGGACGGGCCGAGCACCACGGTGACCGAGCCGGCCGGGACGTCCAGGTCGACCCCGCGCAGCACGTCCAACCGGCCGAAGCTCTTGTGCAGGCCGCGGACCTGCACCATCGGGGCGGTCTTCGTCAGCGTGGTCATGAACGTCCTCCGGCAGTACGGTTCGGCAGGGTCCGCAGGAAGGTCCGCAGGCGCTGCAGCGGGGTGGGCGGCGGGGTGCGCCGGGCGCCGCGGGAGAAGTAGCGCTCGACGTAGTACTGGCCGATCGACAGCACCGTGGTCAGCACCACGTACCAGACCGTGGCGACCATCAGCAGCGGCACCACCCGGCCGGTCCGGCCGTAGATCACCTGGGCCTGGTAGAAGAGCTCGCCGATGGCCATCACGTAGACCACCGAGGTGCCCTTGAGCAGCGAGATCACCTCGTTGGCGGCGGCCGGCAGGATGCCCCGCATCGCCTGCGGCAGGACGATCCGCCAGGCCTGCCGTCCGCGCGGGATGCCCAGCGCGGCGGCGGCCTCCCGCTGGCCGGCGTCCACCGCGATGACGCCGCCGCGGATGATCTCGGCGGCGAACGCGGCCTGGTGCAGCCCGAGGCCGAGCACCGCGGCGCCGAGCGCGCCCAGCACCCCGACCGTCTCGAACTCCCCGAAGGTCGGGCCGAACGGGATGCCGAAGCCGAACCGCTTGTAGAGGTAGGAGAGGTTGAACCAGAACACCAGCTGGACGATCAGCGGGATCGAGCGGAACACCCAGACGTACGCCCAGGCGAGGGTCTGCAGGATCGCGCTGCGGGACAGCCGCATCGCGGCCACCACGGCGCCGAGCGCGAAGCCCAACAGGGTTCCGTAGGCGGTGAGTTCGAGGGTGCGGCCGATCGCCTGCAGGATGGTGTCGGCGGTGAAGTAGAGCCGGAAGGTGGCCCAGTCCCAGGCGGGGTTGGTGGCCAGGCCGTGGAGGAACTGGACCAGGACGACGAGGGCGGCGGCCCCGGCGGCCCAGCGCCACGGGTGCCGGGCGGGGACGGTCCGCAGGCCGTCCAGCTCCTCGGGGTCAAGGCCGCGGTCGAGGCCGCGGTCGGGGCCGGCCGTGCCGGCGGTTCTCGCCGGGGCCGGCGGTGCTTGAGTGCGGACGGTCATCGGAGGACTCCTTCGACGGACCTGACGGTCACGGGTGTTCGGGCGGACTGATCTGCGACTCCTTGATCGCCGAGTCGGTGAGCCCCCACTTCCGGAGGATCCGCTCGTACGTCCCGTCCTTGATCAGCTGGTTGACCGCCGCCTGGAAGGCCGGGGTGAGCGGGGAGCCCTTCCTGAAGGCGAAGCCGACGTCCAGCCGGTGGAACTCGTTGAGGAAACGCACTCCGGCGGCCGGCTGCGCGGCCTGATGGCGCAGGCCGTTGATGGTGGACATCTCGACGTCCACCCGGCCCTGCTGGAGGCTGGTCAGCAGCGCACCGCCGTCGCTGAACGCCTTGACCTCGTACGGCTTCTTCCCAGCGTCGGCGCAGACCCCCTTCTTGCTGTCGAGGGTGCTCTCGAAGGTGGTGCCGGCGCCGGTGCCGATGGTCAGCCCGCAGAGCTGGGCCAGGTCGGTGACCGGCTGGAACGCCGTGTTGTCCTGCTTCACCGCGAAGCCCTGGCCGTCGTCGATGTAGGTGACGAAGTCGACGGTCTTCAGGCGGGCGGTGGTGACCCCGAAGTTGCCGGTGCCGACGTCGTACTTGCCGCTGCCCAGGGCGGGCAGGATGGTCTCGAAGGCGGCCTCCTCGCGCTGCACGGTCAGGCCGAGCAGCTTGGCGACGGCCTCGGAGAAGTCGATGTCCACGCCGGCCGCCTTCTTGGTCGCCTGGTCGACGTAGAAGGCGCCGGGCGGAGTACCGAAGGCCGAACCGAACTTCAGCACCCCGGACTTGCGCACCTCCTCGGGCAGCAGCGCGGCGGCGGCCTCCGACCGGCCCAGGCCGGAGACGACGTCCTCGGTGGCGGTCGCGGCGGGCCCGCTCGCTCCGGCCGCGCCCGCGATCTTCGGGTCCGAGCCGCACGCGGCCAGCGCCAGGACCGGCAGCAGGGCGGTGGTCGCGAGGAGGCGGCGGCGGACGGTGGTGGTTCTCACGGGGGGCCTTTCAGTGGGTGGGGAGCAGGGCCGGCAGGGGCTTCTCGAAGGGGAGCGGGCCGATGGGAATGGGCCCCTCCTGCCCGTCGGCGGGCAAGGAGGGAGGATCGGCGGTGACGTCGAACAGCGGGGTGTAGCCGGCCGCCAGGTAGAGGCCCTTGGCCTCGGGCTGGCGCGGGCCGGTGGTGAGGAAGATCCGGCGGTAGCCGGCGGCCGCGGCGGTGCGCTCCAGTTCGGCCAGCACCCGGCGGGCCAGGCCCCGGCGGCGGTGCGCGATGGGCCCCTCCTGCCCGTCGGCGGGCAAGGAGGGAGCGTCCACATCCGCTTCACCTCGGCGGTGTGCTCGTCGCGGCGCATGTACGCGCCGCCGGCCACCGGCTCGCCGTCCTCCAGCAGGAGCAGCAGCGCACCGTGCGGCTCGGCGAAGGCCTCGGCCGGGTAGCGGGTCATCTCCTGGTGGGCGCCGGGGCCGTAGCGGCTGACGTACTCGTGGGTGAGCTCGCGCAGCAGCGGTTCGACCAGCGGGTCGGCCAGGGTGACCCGGCGGAACTCCTTGTGGTGCACCTCGCTCAACTTTGGTCTCCCAAGATGCCCCGGCCTGCAGGCCGGGGAGATGGGGGTCCCCCCGCCCGGAGGGTGGGGGAGGGGCGTTGACCCGGAGCCGCGAAGCGGCGGAGTGACCTTCGCAGGTTCTGACGTGAGCCGTTGTCAGTGCCTGTCGGTAGGTTGATCTGGTGCATCTTCGGTACTCCTATCGCATCTACCCGACGGCAGGTCAGCGTGCCTCGCTGGCCCGGACGTTCGGGTGTGCCCGGGTGGTGTACAACGACGCTCTCGCGGTGCGGAAGGAAGCCCGGAAGGGCGGCCTGCCGTACCCCAAGTCCGCGGACTTGCAGAAGCTGGCGATCACGGCGGCAAAGAAGACCCCCGAACGGGCGTGGCTTGCATCGGTCGGGGTGGACCCGCTGATCCAGTCCCTTCGGGATCTGGACACGGCTTACCGGAACTTCTTCGACTCGGTGTCCGGCAAGCGGCAGGGGCGCCCGGTCGGTTTGCCGCGGTTCAAGTCGAAGCGCGATGCCCGGCAGAGCCTGCGGTTCACCCGCAACGGGTTCCGCATCCGGTCCAACGGCAAGCTGAACCTGGCGAAGATCGGCGATGTGCGGATGAAATGGTCTCGGGCACTGCCCGCCGATCCGTCGTCCGTGACGATCGTGCTGGACCCGGCTGGCCGGTACCACGCCAGCTTCGTCGTGGACGTCGAACCGGTCCACCTGCCCGAGGTCGATGCCGAGATCGGCATCGACCTCGGACTGACCACCTACGCCGTCCTCTCCGACGGCAGCGTGATCGACAACCCGCGCTTCCTCCGCAAGGCGGAGAAGAAGCTCAAGGCCGCGCAGCGGGAACTGTCCCGCAAGGCGAAGGGCAGCAAGAACCGGGCGAAGGTCCGCATCAAGGTCGCCAGGGCGCACGCCAAGGTGGCCGACACCCGCATGGACTGGCTGCACCAGCAGACCACCAGGATCATCCGCGAAACCCAAACGGTGTACCTGGAGGACCTGAACGTGCGCGGCCTCGCCAGGGGCCGACTGGCCAAGTCCGTCCACGACGCCGGCTGGTCCACCTTCCGGCGACTGCTCGAAGAGAAGGCCGCCCGATACGGGCGCACCATCGGCATCGTGCACCGCGCATTCCCGTCCTCCCAGCTCTGCTCGGACTGCGGACACCGCGACGGACCCAAACCCCTGCAAATGAGGGAGTGGGCCTGCGGCGTGTGTGGTGTGCTGCATGACCGTGACCTCAATGCTGCTCGCAACATCCTGGCCGCCGGGCAGGCGGACAGGCTAAACGCCCCTGGAGGGCCGGTGAGACCTGGCGCGGCGATCCCGCGCCAGGCGCGGCCCGTTGAACGGGGAACCCGCCTCGGCGATCTGCCACGCACGGGTGTCCGTGCCGCAGGCGCGGGAGGAATCCCCGTCCCTTGAGGGCGGGGAGGATGTCAAGCCTGCACCGCGATCAGCTGGTGCCGGTCCCGCTCGGCCTGCTCAGCGGCCTCGGCGGCCTTGGCGGCGTCCCGCTTGGCGACCTCCTCGCGGACGATCGGGATGACGTAGCGGCCAAAGTCGATCGCGTCGCCCAGCAGGTCGTAGCCGCGCGCGGAGAGGATGTCCACGCCGAGGTCGTAGTAGTCCAGCAGCGCCTGGGCGACGGTCTCCGGGGTGCCGACCAGCGCGTTGGAGTTGCCCGCCCCTCCGGTGGCCGCGGCGGTCGGGGTCCACAGCGCGCGGTCGTAGCGCTCGCCGGCCTCGGCGATCTCGATCAGCCGCTGGGAGCCAGTGTTTTCCGGGGTGGCGGTGACCGGGCGGCGCCGGGGTGCCAGCGCCCCGCTCTCCCGGCGGGCCCGGATGGTGGCCACCGTGCGGTGCGCCTTCTCCCAGGCCAGCTCCTCGGTCGGCGCGATGATCGGCCGGAACGCCACCTGGATCCGCGGCAGGTCGGTCCGTCCGGCGGCCCGCGCCGCCTCCTTCACCCGCTCGATCTGCTCGGCGGTGCGGGCCAGCGGCTCGCCCCACAGGCAGTAGATGTCCGCCTCGGCGCCGCCGGCCGCGTAGGCGGCGTCCGAGCTGCCGCCGAACGAGACCGCCGGGCGCGGCTGCTGAACGGGGAAGACGTCGGAGACGAAGTCGTTGAAGCGGTAGTGCGGGCCCTCGTGGTCGAAGGGCTCCCGACTGGTCCAGGCCTTCTTCACGATGCCGATGTACTCGCGGGTGCGCTCGTAGCGCTGGTCCTTGGTGAGGAAGTCGCCCTCGCGCTGCTGCTCGTGGTCGGTGCCGCCGGTGATGAAGTGGACGGTCAGCCGGCCGTCGCTGATCCGGTCGAGGGTCGCGAAGGTCTTGGCGGCGAAGGTCGGGTAGGAGACGTTCGGGCGGTGCGCGAGCAGGATCTGCAGCTTGTCGAGGTGCGAGGCCAGGAAGGCCGCCGCGGCCGCGGGCTCCGGGGAGCCGGAGCCGTACGCGAAGAGCACCCGGTCCCAGCCGTGGTCCTCGTGCGCCCGGGCCAGCCGCAGGGTGTAGTCGCGGTCGAAGGCGGCGGTGGTGCGCGGGTGGGTCTCCGAACCGTCGGCGGTGGCGGCGATGCCGAGGAATTCGACGGGCATGGCGGAACCTTTCGGGGTGGGCGGGGTCCGGCGGACTGCGGGCGGGCAAGCCGGAGGAGGAGGCGGGTGGCCGCCGGGCAGGGGCGATACGGGTTGTGCGAGGGAGGGGAGTGCCGGAGCGCAGTGCGAAGTCATCTGTGACAGCGAGGCGCGCTGACGCATCGTCGGACGACGGTGCCGGGCCGCGGCGGGGCACACTGAGGGAGGGCTCCCCGCTGGGAGATCAGGCCGGACGGGCGGCCCGCTGCCGGGTCAGCCGTGACACGCCGCGGACCACACCCGACCGAAGTCGATGTGGTCGCGGGTGACCAGGGGCTGCTCGGCGTACATGGCCTCAAGTTGAGCAGTCGGCCGAGCGGTACGTCAACCACCCATCATTGCCGCACTGTTGCGATCTCCTGTCACTTTTCCGACGCCCCGTGACGGCCCCGACCACCCTTGACAGCCGTCGATCGCGCATGCGTACGATCGAAGCGGAGTGCAGTGCGACGCACCGGCCGCGTTGAGGGACGCGGGCCGGCGCCCCGAGGGCCCGTACGTGATCACACCCGTACCTCTCCCCCTGCCCGCACTCCGCCCAGGAGGCGCCGCCATGGCCACCCCGCAGGACGTCCTGCCCGCCCCCGCCCCCGCCCAGGGCCCACCGCCGGCCCCGGCCCCCGAGGCCCGGGTCGTCGCCCGCCGCAAGCCCGGCCAGTGGATCGCCGCGGCCGTCGCCCTGCTGCTGGCCGCGATGGCGGTCAGCTCGGTGATCCGCAACCGGGCCTTCCAGTGGAGCGTGGTCGCCGACTGGTTCACCGCCCGGTCCGTCCTCGACGGCCTGACCCTGACGCTGTGGCTGACCGCCGTGACCCTCGCCCTCGGCTTCGTCTTCGGCACCGTCCTCGCCACCATGCGGCTGTCCACCAACCCGGTGCTACGCACGCTCAGTTGGGGCTACATCTGGATCTTCCGCTCCACCCCGCCGCTGGTGCAGCTGCTGTTCTTCTTCAACATCGGCGCGCTCTACCCGACCCTCGGCCTCGGCATCCCCTTCGGCCCCGAGTTCGTCACGGTGAAGACGGTCAACCTGATCGGCCCCACCCTGACCGCCGTCATCGGGCTCACCCTGCTGGAGACCGCGTACGCCGCCGAGGTGATCCGCGGCGGCATCCTCTCCGTGGACCGCGGCCAGCTGGAGGCGGCGGCCGCGCTCGGGCTCGGCCGGTGGCGGGTGCTGCGGCGGATCGTGGTGCCGCAGGCGATGCGCGCGATCGTGCCGACCGCCGGGAACATGCTGATCGGCGCACTCAAGGGGACCAGCATCGTCAGCGTGCTGGCCGTCTCCGACCTGCTCTACTCGGTGCAGCTGGTCTACCTGCAGTCCTACCAGGTCATCCCGATGCTGATGGTCGCCACCCTCTGGTACCTGGTGGTCACCACCGTGCTGTCCATCGGCCAGTACTACGTCGAACGCCACTTCGCCAAGGGCGCCAGCCGGGACGGCCTGCCGCCCACCCCGCTGCAGCGCGCCCGGGCGGCCCTGGTCAAGGTGGTGCGGGCATGACGTCCCTGGTCATCGTCGGGGCCGGCCCGCGCGGCACCGGACTGCTGGAGCGGATCGCCGCCAACGCCGCCGAACTGCTGCCCGCCGAGCGCCGGTTGGAGATCCACCTGGTCGACCCGCACCCGCCCGGCGGGGGCCGGATCTGGCGCCACGACCAGTCCCCGCTGCTGCGGATGAACTCGATGGCCGAGGACGTCACCATGTTCACCGACGAGCGCTCCACCATCGACGGACCCGTCCGCCCCGGCCCCTCGCTAGCCGAATGGGCCCGCCGGCAGCGGGAGTTCGCGCCCTACCGGGAGGTCGCCGACCCGGCCGTCCGGGCCGAGCTGCGCGAGCTGGCCCCAACCGACTTCCCCACCCGGCGCGCCCAGAGCGCCTACCTGGACTGGGCGTTCCGCCGCGCCGTCGCCGACCTGCCGGAGCACGTCACCGTCACCGTCCACCGGGACACCGTGCGCCGGATCGACGGACCGGCCGACGGCCCGCAGACCGTCCACCTCGGCGGCACCACGCTCACCGCCGACCACGTCGCCCTCACCCTCGGCCACCTCGACTCCACCCCGCACCCCCGGTACGCCGCCGACGCCGCGTTCGCCGCCCGGCACGGCCGCTTCCACCTCCCGCCCGCCTACTCCGCCGACATCGAGGCCGAGTTGGCCCGGATCGCCCCCGGCGAGCAGGTGGTGCTGCGCGGTCTCGGCCTGGCCGCCGTCGACCTGATCGCGATGCTCACCGAGGGGCGCGGCGGCCGCTTCGAGCCCACCGGCGACGGGCCCGCCCTGCGCTACCGTCCGTCCGGCCGCGAACCGGTGCTGCACCTCGGTTCCCGGCGCGGCGTCCCGTACCACTCCAAGACCGACTACCGGCTCCAGGGGCCGCCCGCCCCGCTCCCCCGGTACTTCGACGCGGCCGCCGTGGACGCCCTGCTGGCCACCGGCCAGCCGCTCGAACTGCGGCGCGACGCCTGGCCGTTGATGGCCAAGGAGATCGGCTTCGGGCACTACCACGAGCTGTTCCACGCCCACCCCGAACGCACCGCGCTGCCCTGGCCGGAGTTCCTCGCCCGCTACGACCGGCACGGCTGGTACTCCCCCGGACTCGCCGCGCTGGTCGCCGAGGCCGTCCCCGACCCGGCCGACCGGATCGACTTCGAGCGGCTCGACCACCCGCTGGCCGGGCTCGAACTCGGCTCCGCCGAGGAACTGCAGGAGCACCTGCGCGCGTACGTCACCGCCGACGCCGACCGCCGCGCCGACCCGGCCCACAGCGCCGACCTGGGCGCCTTCCTCGCCCTGCTCTCGCTGTTCGACCAGCTCCCCCGGCTGGTCGCCGGCGGCCGGCTCACCGCCCGCTCGGTCGCCGAGGAGGTGGACGAGTGGTTCTTCGGCTACTTCAGCTTCCTCGCCTCCGGCCCGCCGGGCTTCCGGCTGCGCCAACTGCTCGCGCTCTCCGAGGCCGGGGTGGTGCGCTTCCTCGGCGCGGGCGTCCGGGTCGACCGGGACGAGGCCACCGGCACCTGGCGGGCCTCCGGCACCACCGTCCCCGGCCACACCGTGACCGCCACCGCGCTGGTCGAGGCCTACCTGCCCAAGCACGCACTGGCCCGCACCCTCGACCCGGTCCTGGGCGAACTGCACCGCGCCGGACGGGTGGTGGAGGAGGTGGTGAGCGACAGGGAACACACCCACCACTCCGGCCTGGTCACCATCGACCCCGCCGACAGTCGGCTGATCGACCCGGCCCTCGGCGGCGCCCCGCACCCGCGCCGCACCGCCCTCGGCCCGCACACCAGCCTCCGCTCGGCCGCCGCCTTCGCCCGCCCGCGCACCGACGCCCCGGCCTTCCGGCAGAACGACGCGGCCGCCCGGGCCCTGCTCCGGGCCCTGGCCGCCCTCCCGGCGGCGGCCCTGGTGGGGTGAGAGCCGGAGCGGACGTGCGGGGGCTACCGCGGGATGGGCGTCACGGGCCGAAGATCTCCTCCACCAGGTCCTCGTCCGAGACGTGGTCCGGCGCGTCGAAGACCACGTCGGCGGCGCCCTTCACGCCGAGTCCCCGCTCCAGCGCCTCGACGCAGGCCCCGGCCTCCTGGTCGGTGGCGAAGTCCCACACCCGCAGGCGCCGGACCAGCACCAGCAGCTCCATCCGGCTGATCCGCGGCGCCCGGCTCCGGTGCGTGCCGCCCTTGCGGCCGGCTTGGGCGAGCCGCTGCTGGTAGCCGGCCAGGTCCTGCCAGGCCTGGACGGTGCTCGGGTGGTGCTCGCCGAACGCCCGGGCGAGGTCGGGCAGCAGCGCGTGTAGCCGCATCACCGCGCCCTGCAGGTCGCCCCGGTTGGCCTGGTGGACGGCGAGGTCGTGCCGGGCCTTCAGGACCCGGCCGTCCTGCGGGCCCCAGGCGGCGTGCAGGTCCGGCAGCAGTTCGTTCAGCAGCCGGATCGCGGTGACGTCCGAGCCGCTCTCGCCGACGCACCACACCAGGTGGTAGCGGGCGCCCAGGGTGTCCGGGTCGGCCGGGCCGAGCGCCGGGCGCATGTCGTCCACCAGGGTGGACAGCAGCCGGATCGCGCCGTCCAGGTCCCCGGCCCGGCTGAGGTACCAGGCGAAGTCCCGCCAGGTGCACAGGGTGTCCCGGTCGGTCGCGCCGAGCGCGGCGACGCAGTCCTGGGCGACCGCCTGCAGCAGGATCGCCGACTCGCCCGCCGTCGCCGCCCGGTAGGCGGCCGACCGGCGCTCGCGCAGCCCGGCCCGTACGGCGTCCTCGGAGGGCGCGGCGGCGACCACCGGCGGGGTGGTCAGCGGGGACAGCACCTGCGAGGCCGAGGGCACCCGCGGCGCCACCGGCGGGTGCGCCGGAACGGGCGGCGGGGGCGTGACGGGCATCGGCGGGGCGGTCACCGGCGAGTGGGTCGGCGCCGGCCGCGACGGATCCACCGCGGTCGGCTCCGGAGCCGCCGCCTCCCCGCGCCACTCGGCCAGCTCCGCGAGCCGCCGCTCGACCGTACGGGCGTCCGCCGGCCGCTCCTGCGGGTCCTTCGCCAGCAGCTCCGCGATCAGCCCGGCCACCTGTGGCGGCAGCCCGAGCCGCGCCGGGTCCAGCGCCGGGGGCGGCTCGTTGAGGTGCTGGTAGAGCAGCACCGGCGTCGAGTCCCCGCCGAACGGCCTTGCCCCGGTAAGGAGTTCGACCAGAACGCAGCCGAGCGCGTAGAGGTCGGCCCGCCCGTCCACCCGGCCGCCGGTCCAGCGCTCGGGCGCCATGTACGCCGGGCTGCCGACGATCGTGCCGGTGGTGGTCAGCCCGCCCACGCCGGTGTCCAGCTGGGCGATCCCGAAGTCCAGCACCTTCAGGTGCCCGGCGTCGGTGATCATCACGTTGTCCGGTTTGATGTCCCGGTGCACCATGCCCGCGTCGTGCGCCGCCGCGAGGGCCCCGCAGATCTGCCGCGCCCAGCGCAGGCTGAGCGCGGGCTGGGGCACTCCCGCCCGCAGCACCTCGGTCAGGGTGCGGCCGGTGAGCAGCTCCATCACCAGGAAGGTGACCTCCTCGCCGGCGGTCTCGCTCTGCCCCAGGTCGTGCACGGTGACGATGTGCGGGTGCGAGAGGTTCCCGGCCGCGCAGGCCTCCCGGACGAACCGCAGCGCCGCCTTCGCGTGGTCGCCGCCGTGGTGCCCGATCACCTTGACCGCCACCGGCCTGCGCATCCGGGTGTCCCGGGCCCGCCAGACCACCCCGAACCCGCCCTGTCCGAGCTTCTCCTCCAGCTCGTACCGGCCGTCCAGGACGTCACCGACTCGCACGCGCCCCTCCCCCTCCCGTTGTGACGCCCCCCGTTGTGACGCCCAGACTCTACCGACGGCCCTCCCCCTGCCAGGGCGCAGGTGGAAGGATGGGCGGACGGCCCCGCGACGGTGCGGCGGCCCGCACCAGCAACGCCCGAGGAGCGCAGTCATGGCCAAGCAGGCCCCGCAGAGCGACCCGGCGCAGGACGCCCCCGAGGTGTCCGCGCCCCAGCACGCGGCCGCCGGCCTGCCCGCGGTCGGCCACAGCCTGCGGATGGCCGCCGAACAGATGGGCGCCCGCCGCACCCTCGCCACCCTGCTCAAGGTGAACCAGCCGAACGGCTTCGACTGCCCCGGCTGCGCCTGGCCCGAGCCGGACAAGACCCACACCGCCGAGTTCTGCGAGAACGGCGCCAAGGCCGTCGCCGAGGAGGCCACCGAGCGCCGGATCCGGGCCGAGTTCTTCGCCGCCCACCCGGTCGCCGACCTGGCCGAGCGCTCCGGCTACTGGCTGGGCCAGCAGGGCCGGCTCACCCAGCCGATGCTGCTCGACGAGGGCGCCACCCACTACGCGCCGGTCTCCTGGGACGACGCCTTCGCGCTGATCGCCGAGGAGCTGCGCGCCCTGGACACCCCGGACGGCGCCGCCTTCTACACCTCCGGCCGCACCAGCAACGAGGCCGCGTTCGCGTACCAGCTGTTCGCCCGCCGGCTCGGCACCAACAACCTGCCGGACTGCTCCAACATGTGCCACGAGTCGTCCGGTTCGGCGCTCACCGAGACCCTCGGCGTCGGCAAGGGCAGCGTCAGCCTCAAGGACCTCTACCAGGCCGACCTGATCATCGTGGCCGGCCAGAACCCGGGCACCAACCACCCCCGGATGCTCTCCGCCCTGGAGCGCGCCAAGCGGGCCGGCGCCACCGTCGTCAGCGTCAACCCGCTGCCGGAGGCCGGCCTGGAGCGGTTCAAGAACCCGCAGCAGGCCCGCGGCCTGGTCGGCCACGGCACCAAGCTGACCGACCTCTTCCTGCAGATCCGCCTCGGCGGGGACCTCGCCCTGTTCCGCGCGCTCAACCGGATCATCGTGGAGAAGGACGGCGTCGACCGCGCCTTCGTCGCCGAACACTGCCACGGCTACGAGGAGTTCGAGGCGCAGGTGCTGGCGACCGAGCGGGCGGAGGTGCTCGCCGCGACCGGTCTGCCCTGGGAGCAGATCGAGGAACTCGGCCGCCTGGTGCTGACCTCCAAGAAGATCATCGTCTGCTGGGCGATGGGCCTCACCCAGCACAAGCACTCCGTGCCGACCATCCGCGAGGTGGTCAACTTCCTGCTGCTGCGCGGCAACGTCGGCCGCCCCGGCGCCGGGGTCTGCCCGGTGCGCGGGCACAGCAACGTCCAGGGCGACCGCACCATGGGCATCTTCGAGCGGCCGTCGACAGCCTTCCTCGACGCGCTGGGCAAGGAGTTCGGCTTCGAGCCGCCGCGCGAGCACGGCCACGACGCGGTGGACACCATCCGCGCGATGCGCGACGGCAAGGTCAAGGTGTTCTTCGCGATGGGCGGCAACTTCGTCGCGGCCACCCCGGACACCGACGTCACCGAGGCCGCGATGCGGCGCTGCCGACTGACCGTCCACGTCTCCACCAAGCTCAACCGCTCGCACGTGGTCACCGGCGCGCGCGCCCTGATCCTGCCCACCCTCGGCCGCACCGACCGGGACGTCACCCCCGCCGGCGCCCAGTTCGTCAGCGTCGAGGACTCGATGGGCCAGGTCCACGCCTCCCGCGGCGGCCTGCGCCCGCCCGCACCCGGCCTGCTCTCCGAGACCGCGATCGTCTGCCGCCTCGCCCGCACCGTCCTCGGGCCGCAGGACACCGTGCCGTGGGAGGACTTCGCGAGCGACTACGACACCCTGCGCGACCGGATCGCCCGGGTCGTGCCCGGCTTCGAGAACTACAACGACAAGGTCCGCCGCCCCGGCGGCTTCACCCTCCCGCACGGCCCCCGCGACTCCCGCACCTTCCCCACCGCCACCGGCAAGGCCAACTTCACCGTCAACCCGCTCACCGCCCCCGAGGTCCCGCCGGGCCGCCTGCTGCTGCAGACCCTGCGCTCCCACGACCAGTACAACACCACCATCTACGGCCTCGACGACCGCTACCGCGGCATCAAGGGCGGCCGCCGCGTGGTCCTGGTCAACCCCGCCGACGCCGTCGACCTCGACCTCCCCGAGGGCCGGTACGTCGACCTGGTCAGCGAGTGGACCGACGGCACCGAACGCCGCGCCCCCCACTTCCGCGTCGTCCACTACCCCGTCGCCCGCGGCGGCGCGGCGGCGTACTACCCGGAGACCAACGTCCTGGTCCCCCTCGACTCCACCGCCGACATCAGCAACACCCCCACCTCCAAGGCCGTCGTCATCCGCTTCGAACCCGACTCGACCCCGGCCGGCTGACCCGCCGCCGCCCCGGACAGCACGGAGGCCGCCCCACGTCCGTGGACGTGGGGCGGCCTCCTCCTACCGAATCAGTGCAGCAGTCCACCCAGCGGCAGCGTCGCCGTGGGGCTGCCGGGCGCGGAGGCGCTGGACGAGCCCGTGGTGCTCGGGGTGCCGGTGCCCGTAGGCGTGCCGGTCGGGGTCTGGGTCCCGGTGCCCGTCGGCGTGCCCGTCGGGGTCTGGGTCGGCGTACCGGTGGGCTTGTCCGTCGGGGTGCCCGTGCCCGTCGGGGTGCCCGTGCCCGACGGAGTGCCCGTGCCCGACGGGGTGCCCGTGCCGGACGGGGTGCCCGGGTTGCTCGGCGTGCCGGTGCCGGACGGCGTACCGCTCGGGGTCGGCGGCGTGCTCGGCGTGCTCGGGTTGCCGGTCGGCTGCTGGTTGGCCGGCGGGGTCGGGGCCGGGCTGGGGGCGATCGGGGTGACGGTGTCCCAGCCCTTCGGCAGGTCCGGCACCTTCCAGGCGCCGCCGACGTCGTCCGCCGCGCCGTCCGGGTCGGGCCGGACGGCCCCGAGGATCGGCATCGAGCCGATCGGCGACACCTTGATGAAGGCGCCGGGCCGCGGGGCCTGGACGATCAGCCCGCCGCCGATGTACATCGCGACGTGCGAGGCGTCCTGGAAGTAGACCACCAGGTCGCCCGGCCGCAGCTGGTTCAGCGGGACGTGCTGCAGCTGTGCCCACTGCTCCTGGCTGGTGCGCGGGATCGGCTTGCCGGCGTGCAGCCAGGCCTGCGAGGTGAGGCCGGAGCAGTCGTAGGAGTCGGGGCCGATGCCGCCCCACAGGTACGGCTTCCCCAGCTGCGCCAGCGCGAAGGCCACCGACGCGCGCCCGGCCAGTGAGGGGGTGCGCTCGCCCTTGCCGAGGGCGCCGGAGGCGAGGAAGGCGAGCTGGGCCTCGTCGGCCTTGGCCTTCTCGAGCTGCTCCAGCTCGGACCGCTGTGCGCCGGTGAGCGAGGAGACCAGCTGTTCGACCGAGGCGAGGTCGGCGGCGACCTTGGCCTTGGCGGCGTCCTGCTGGGCGACCAGCGCCTGGGAGGTCTTGAGCGCCTCCTCGGTCTGCTTCTTCAGCCCGTCGAGCGCCTCCCGGTCGGCCTTCAGCTTGTCCAGGAACTCGGACTGGGAGCGGCTCGCCGCCTTCAGCAGTTCGGCGATGGTGACGGCCTCGTACGGGTCCTTGGAGAGCAGCAGTTCGGCGTACGCGGAGGCGGCGCCGTTGCGGTACTGGGCGGCGGCGAGCTGGGCGGCGATGTCCGTCCCGGTGTCGACCTGCTTCTGCTGCCGGTCGAGTCTGCCCTGGAGGTCGGTGAGCGCGGCCTGCTGTTCGGTCACCTTGGCGACCGCGCCGTTGTACTGCTCGGTGGCGGCCTCGGCGCTCTGGTAGAGCCCGTGCAGCTGGTCGAGCAGCGGTCCGAGGGTGGCCTTGGCGGCGGCCAGCGGGTCCGCGCCGGGGGCGACCGCGGCGCCGGTTCCGGGGTCGGGTGCGGCGTAGGCGGCCTGGGTGGCCGCCGGCAGGGCAAGTGCGGCGGCCGCGAGGACGGCTCCGCACCTCAGGGCGGCCCGCACCCAGGGGCGTACGCCCGACGTCTCCGTGCGCTGTGCAGCCCCGCCCATGGGATGGTCCTCCCCGCCCTTGCCTGTCCTGCCCCGGTGGACCGTCGCGGGGCTCCCCCCGGGAACGATCCCGCAGATCCTCCCACGGGTTACTCGTCGGAAACAGAGCGCACGCGGACTGGGAGGTTAAATCTCCATTGATCTGTCGATGTGTGAGACAGCTCTCAACAAACGGGGTCGAACCGGGACGTAGTCGGCCAATGCCCAGCTCAGCGCGGCCCAGGACACCCCTCCGAAAGCTTCCGGCCACCACTGGGACACCGCAGGAACCACGATTCCCGGCTCAGTTCACCTTCCGTTTACCCAACAGACCTACGGTCGCGACGACACCAACGTCCGTGCGACAACTACGACGATTGTTTGGGTATGGAACACATCTCGTTCCTGGTGGCCGTTGTGATCATCACGGCGCTCGCCTTCGACTTCACCAACGGGTTCCACGACACCGCCAACGCGTCCGCCACCGCGATCGCGACCGGGGCCCTTCGTCCGAAGGTCGCGGTCACCATCGCGGCCCTGCTCAACTTCGCGGGCGCGTTCCTGTCCGTGAAGGTCGCCACCACCATCTCCGGCGGCATCGTCAACGAGAAGGCCGGGGTCCACCCCGAGATCATCTTCGCCGCACTGGCCGGCGCGATCCTGTGGAACCTGCTGACCTGGCTGCGCGGCCTGCCGTCCAGCTCCTCGCACGCCCTGTACGGCGGCCTGATCGGCGCCACGATCGTCGGCGTCGGCATGAACGGCGTCAACTTCGACACCGTGATCACCAAGATCATCATCCCGGCGGTCGCCTCCCCCTTCGTCGCCGGCCTGGCCTCCTGGGGCGCCACCAAGCTGGCCTACGCGATCACCCGCAAGGGCGACTCCGCGGTCACCGACAAGGGCTTCAAGACCGGCCAGATCTTCTCCTCCTCGCTGATCTCGCTCGCGCACGGCACCAACGACGCCCAGAAGACGATGGGCATCATCACCCTGACCCTGGTCTCGGTCGGCGCCCTGCCGCACGGCGCGCTGCCCCCCACCTGGGTGATCGTCTCGGCGGGCGGCGCGATCGCGCTCGGCACCTACATGGGCGGCTGGCGGATCATCCGCTCGATGGGCAGGGGCCTGGCGGACATCAAGCCGCTGCAGGGCTTCGCCTCCGAGTCGGCCGTCTCGACCGTCATCCTGACCTCCTCGCACATGGGCTTCGGCCTCTCCACCACCCAGGTCTGCACCGGCGGCATCATGGGCGCCGGTCTCGGCGGCCCGAAGCCGGAGCTGCGCTGGAGCCTGGTCCGCCGCATGGTCTACACCTGGGGCCTGACCCTGCCGGCCGCCGGCCTGGTCTCCGGCGGTGCCGCGGTGCTGGCCCGGCAGGGCACCTGGGGCGTCGCCCTGGTGGGCGCCGCGCTGGTGGCCGGTTCGGCCGCGATGTGGATGCTCTCCCGTCGTGAGCGGGTCGGCGCGGACAACGTGAACGACGTCGCCGAGGTCACCCCGATCGAGGTCACCCCCGTCGAGGTCGCCACGGCCTCCCCGGCGAACGCCGCCCCCACCCCCGCCTCGACCACCGTCGCGGCCTGAGCGCCGACGCCCGAGGAGCACTCACCATGCACATCAAGTGGAACGCCCTGGCCCAGACCGCCGGCATCAGCTTCGGCGTCACCGTCGCCGTGGTCGCCGTCTTCGCCCTCGGCATCCTGGCGCTGTCCCGCCGCGAGGCCGCGCTGGGCGCGCGCGAGGCGGAGGGCGGCCGGGCCTCCGGCGGCCGGCCGGCCCTGCTGGCGGGCGCGTACGCCTGCTTCGCGCTCTGCGCCACCGCCGTGGGCTACGGCCTGGTGCTGATCGCCGCACCGTAGCCGGTCCGTACGGCTGTCCGTACGTCCGAAGAACCGCGAACGGGCCGGGGAGTGTCGAACACTCCCCGGCCCGTTCCGCGTGTCCCCGCGTCCGGTCAGCTCTGCTGGGTGGTCCGCAGCGCGGTCTCCCGGATGAACAGCACGGTGACGAAGGCCAGCGCCGCGAAGGGCGCGGCCCACAGGAAGACGGTGCCGACGCCGTGGCCGAAGGCGTCGGTCACCAGCGGCAGGATCGGGGCGGGCAGCTTCGCCAGGTCCGGGATGCCGCCGCCGGCCGCCGCGTGCCCGGCCGGGATGTGCGCCGCGGCCAGGTTCTCGGCCAGGTAGCGGCCGACCTTGTCGGTCATCAGCGCGCCGAGGGCGGAGACGCCCATCGCCCCGCCCATGGTGCGGAAGAAGGTGACGACGGAGCTGGCCGCGCCGAGCTCGTGCCGGGGCACCGTGTTCTGCACCGCGAGCACCAGGTTCTGGCTGGTCAGGCCGAGGCCGATGCCGGTGATCGCCATGTAGAGCGAGAGCAGCCCGTAGTCGGTGTCGACCCGGGCGGTGCCGAGCAGGCCGAAGCCGATCGCGAGCAGCGCGGTGCCGGAGACCAGGTAGGCCTTCCACTTGCCGTACTTGGTGATCAGCCGGCCGGCCACGGCGGAGGAGAGCGCCAGGCCGGTGATCATCGGCAGGGTCATCAGGCCGGCCATGGTCGGGGACTCGTCCTTGGCCAGCTGGAAGTACTGGCTGAGGAAGGTGGTCGCGCCGTACATCCCGACGCCGACCAGCACGCTGGCGATCGCGGCCAGGGTGACGGTGCGGTGCTTGAACAGGGACGGCGGCATGACCGGCTCGGCGGCGCGGCGCTCGACCACCACGGCCAGCCCGGCCAGCAGCAGGCCGCCGCCGACCATCACCGCGGTCTGCCAGGACAGCCACGGGTAGTCGGTGCCGGCCAGCGTGATCCAGATCATCAGCAGGCTGACGGCGGCGGTGATGACCAGCGCGCCCAGGTAGTCGATCTTCACCGGGCGCTTGACCACCGGCAGCTTGAGGGTGCGCTGCACCACCAGGATCGCGGCCAGCGCGAACGGGATGCCGACGTAGAAGCACCAGCGCCAGCCGAGCCAGGAGGTGTCCACGATGACGCCGCCGATCAGCGGGCCGCCGATGGTGGCGAGGGCGAAGACCGCGCCGAAGTAGCCGCTGTAGCGGCCGCGCTCGCGCGGCGGGACCATCGCGGCCAGGCAGATCTGGCCGAGCGCGACGACACCGCCGGCGCCGATGCCCTGCAGGGCGCGGCAGGCGATCAGCTCACCGGTGTTCTGCGAGAGGCCGGCCAGCGCGGAGGTCGCGATGTAGATCAGCAGGGCGATCTGGAGCAGCAGCTTCTTGCTGGCCAGGTCGGAGAGCTTGCCCCAGATCGGGGTGGAGGCGGTCAGCGTGAGCAGGGCCGCGGTGATCACCCAGGTGTAGGCGGACTGGCCGCCGTGCAGGTCGGTGAGGATGTGCGGCAGGGCGTTGGAGACGACGGTCGAGGAGAGCACGGCCACGAACAGGCCGAGCAGCAGGCCGGACAGTGCCTCCATCACCTGCCGGTGGGTCATCGGTCGGTCGTCGACGGCGGCTGCGGTGCCGGTCGAGGCCTCGGTGGTCGCGGTCATCTGGGTCCTTCGGCGGAGCGGGCGGAGTGCGGAGCGGGTGCGGAGTGCGGGGATGCGCGGGCACGAAAATTTGTTGCCTTAAGCAAC
Source organism: Kitasatospora sp. NPDC001683 (assembly GCF_053596495.1). Lineage (NCBI taxonomy): Bacteria > Bacillati > Actinomycetota > Actinomycetes > Kitasatosporales > Streptomycetaceae > Kitasatospora > Kitasatospora sp. NPDC001683. Next base: position 17,815 of record NZ_JBSFGK010000011.1, on the reverse strand, counting down.
CATACGGCTAAATGGTTGACTTAGTCAACCTTCTTCAGGTCGCGCACCGGTGGCCGGAAACCGGCGCGGAGATAGGACAAGCCAACTAGTTCATGGTATTAAGTATCCGATTTCCACCGATACGCAAGGAGATGAGGATGGCCGCCCCGGGGCAGGGTTTCGTCGCTGAACTGAAGGGCGCGGTCACCCCGCGTGCGGCACTGCTCGTGATCGGCGTGCTGCTGCTGCAGCTCGGCTTCATCACCTCGTACGTCGGGGCGCTGCACCACCCGACCCCGCACAAGCTGTCCATCGCGGTGGTCGCCCCGCCGCAGATCACGCCCAAGCTGGTGCAGGCCCTGGAGTCGGTGCCGGACGAGGCGGTCAAGCCCGTCACCGCGCCGGACGCCGAGACGGCGGCCCGGCAGATCAAGGACCAGAAGATCTACGCCGCGCTGGTCGTGAACCCGACCGGCACCGAGGACACCCTGCTCACCGGCGGCGCCCGCGGCACCTCCGCCGCCAAGGCCGCCGAGGGCATCACCACCGCGCTGGACAAGGCCCAGGGCCGGACCGTCAAGGTCGAGGACGTCGTGCCGCTGGCCAAGGGCGACACCAACGGCCTCACCGCCTTCTACCTGGTCATCGGCTGGTGCGTCGGCGGCTACCTGGTCGCCTCGATCCTCGGCATCAGCGCCGGTTCCAAGCCCGCCAACGTCCACCGCCTGCTGATCCGCCTCGGTGTCCTGGCGCTGTACTCGGTCGGCGCCGGCCTCGGCGGCACGATCATCGCCGGCCCGGTGCTGGACGCGATGCCCGGCTCGATCCCGGCCCTGACCGCCGTCGGCGCCCTGGTGGTGTTCACGGTCGGCGCGTTCACCATGGCACTGCAGTGCCTGTTCGGCATCATCGGCATCGGCCTCGCGGTGCTGGTCTTCGTGGTGCTGGGCAACCCGAGCGCCGGCGGCGTCTACCCCGCCCCGATGATGCCGCCGTTCTGGCGGGCGATCGGCTCGCTGATCCCGAACGGCGCCGGCACCAGCGCCACCAAGTCGATCGCCTACTTCGGCTCCACCAACCTGGGCATGCCGATCCTGGTCCTGGTGGTCTGGGCGGTCGTCGGCATCGCCGTCGCCTTCCTGTCCGTCCTGCGCGGCCCGCGCCCCGGGGGCCCCGCGATCGGCTCCGGGAGCCCCGCCGAGGCCTGAGCACGACCGGCCCGAGCCCCCGGCCAGCGCGGCCGGGGGCTCGATCGCGTTTCCGGTACGGATGCCGGCTCAGCCGCCCGTGAGCGGACCGGGGTCGGCGACGATGGCGCGCACCACGCCCACCGCCGCGCCCAGCAGCGCCCCCCGCCGGCCCAGCCGGGAGACCGTCAGCCGGTCCTCCGCCCACGGCCGCACCGTCACCCGGGCGGCCAGCTCGCGCCGCATCGCCGGCAGCAGCCAGGGCGCCAGCCGGGCGTAGCCGCCGCCCAGCACCACCCGGGCCGGGTCCAGCAGGTTGACCGCCCCGGCGGCCGCGATGCCGAGCGCCGAGCCGGCTCCGGCCAGCGCCGCCCGGGCGGGCTCGTCACCGGCGCCGGCGCGTTCGGCGAGCAGCGTCACCCAGTCGCCGCGCACGCCCGCCAGCCCGGCCGCCCGCAGCACCGCCGCCTCGCCCGCGTACTGCTCCAGGCAGCCGTGCGCCCCGCAGGCGCAGCGCGGCCCCTCCGGGTGGACGGGGACGTGGCCGAGCTCGCCCGCGTAGCCGCGCGCGCCGCGCAGCAGCCGGCCGCCGACCACCACGGCCGCGCCGACGCCGGCCTCGGCGGAGACGTACAGGAAGTCCTCCGGGCTGCCGCCCAGCCACCGTTCGGCCAGTCCGCCGAGGTTGGCCTCGTTGTCCGCCTCGACCGGCAGCTCGGCCAGGCGGTCCCCGGCGAGGCGCAGCGCGGGGCGCAGTTCGGCGGCGAGCGGGATGTCCTGCCAGCCGAGGTTGGCGGCCCGCTGGAGCACCCCGCTGGCGCCGACCAGCCCGGGCACCGCCAGGGTGAGCCCGGCGGGGCGCAGGCCGGACTCGGCGACGGCCGCGCGCACCAGCTGGGCGAGGTCGGCCAGCACGGCGGCGGGCTGGCGGCCGCGGTTGGCGCTCTCCCGGCGCCGCCAGGCGCGGACCTCGCCGCGCAGGTCGACCACGCAGACGCCGAGGTGCCGGACGCCGATCTCGGCGCCGAGGCCGCCGGGCCCGAGCGGGTTGAGTCCGAGCGCGGTGCCGGGGCGGCCGACCTTGCCGCTGGGGGCGGCGGGGCCCTCCTCGACGACCAGGCCGGCCGAGATCAGCTGTTCGGCGAGCGAGGAGACCGCGGCCCTGGTCAGCCCGGTCTCGGCGGCCACCTCGGCGCGCGAGCGGGGGCCGCTCGCGATCACGCCGAGCACCAGGGCCAGGTTGGCGCGGCGCATCCCCTGCTGGCTGGCGGGCCCGGTCCGGACGCCGTCCGGCTCCGCGCGCATGTCGCTCATGCGCCCCACCTCACTTCGTTCGGGAGGCACTTCGCACAACGCGCACCTCTCAATTGTGAGCTCGCTCCGCTCGCTCACCCCACCGTTTCGGGGCACCTCACGGACTTACGGGACATCCCGTGGCATCTCGGGTGCAGCGTAACCGGGTTCCGGCCCGGTCTGCGTCCGGGCGACGGGGCTGGTCGCGACCGGGCCGGTGAAGACCCAGCGCCGCATCGCCCAGTACCGGAACAGCATGGCGACGAAGGTGCCGAGGACCATCCCGCTGAGGAAGTCCGCGATCTCCTGCTGGAAGGCGGTGACGTACGGCTGGCGCAGCTCGAAGGCGTACCGGGAGAGCGCCAGCGGGATGTCGTTGACGCCGATCGCCACCGCGCTGACCAGGAAGAACAGCAGGGCCTCGGGGCGGCTCCCGTTCGTCCGGAAGGCCCAGCGGCGGTTGAGCACGTAGGAGACGGCGGTGGCGATCACCGTCGCCACCGTCAGCGCCACCACCGGTTTGTGCGCCAGCACGGTGAACTTGAGCTCGAGGTCGATCACCGTGGTGAGCACGAAGCAGCCGCTGCCGACCAGCAGGAACTTCACCAGCCGGCGGTGCCGGAGCAGGAGCGGTCGCAGCCGCGCCGGCACCCGGGCCAGGACGCGCTGCGTGGGGGACGGCATGTCCGCAGTCTGGCACGCGGAGCCGCCGTCCCCCCTTCGATCACCGTCAGGCCGCGGCGACCAGCACCCCGGCCGGCTCCAGGGCCAGCTCGAGCACCTCGCGGACGTCCGCCACCGGGTGGACGGTGAGCCGCTCCAGCACCTCGGCCGGGACGTCGTCCAGGTCGGCCTCGTTGCGCTTGGGGATGATCACCGTGCTGAGGCCGGCCCGGTCGGCGGCGAGCAGCTTCTGCTTCACCCCGCCGATCGGCAGCACCCGCCCGGTCAGCGACACCTCGCCGGTCATCGCCACGTCGGTGCGCACCTTGCGGCCGGAGAGCAGCGAGGCGAGCGCCGTGGTCATGGTGATGCCGGCGCTCGGCCCGTCCTTGGGGACGGCCCCGGCCGGGACGTGCAGGTGCACGCCGCGGTCGCGCAGCGAGGTGACCGGCAGCTCCAGCTCGGCGCCGCGCGAGCGCAGGTAGGAGAGCGCGATGTGCGCGGACTCCTTCATCACGTCGCCCAGCTGCCCGGTCAGGGTCAGCCCGGTGCCGCCGGTCTCGGCGTCGGCCAGCGAGGCCTCGATGTAGAGGACGTCGCCGCCGGCGCCGGTGACCGCGAGGCCGGTGGCCACGCCGGGGACGGCGGTGCGCCGTTCGGCGGGCTCCTGGGCGGACTCCGGCACGTGGTGCGGTCGGCCGATCAGGGCGCGCAGGTCCTCCGCGCCGACCGCGGCGGGCAGCTCGCGCTCGCCCAGCTCGGCCTGTGCGGCGATCTTGCGCAGCACCCGGGCGATCGAGCGCTCCAGGGTGCGCACGCCCGCCTCGCGGGTGTACTCCCCGGCGAGCCGGCGCAGTGCCGCCTCGTCCACGCTGACCTGCCCGTCGCCGAGGCCGGCCTTCTCCAGCTGGCGCGGGAGCAGGTGGTCGCGGGCGATGACGACCTTCTCGTCCTCGGTGTAGCCGTCGAGCCGGACCAGCTCCATCCGGTCGAGCAGCGGCTCGGGGATGGCCTCCAGCACGTTGGCGGTGGCGAGGAAGACGACGTCGGAGAGGTCGAGCTCGACCTCCAGGTAGTGGTCCCGGAAGGTGTGGTTCTGCGCCGGGTCCAGCACCTCCAGCAGGGCGGCGGCCGGGTCGCCCCGGTAGTCGGAGCCGACCTTGTCGATCTCGTCGAGCAGGACGACCGGGTTCATCGAGCCGGCTTCCTTGATCGCCCGCACCAGGCGGCCAGGCAGCGCGCCGACGTAGGTGCGCCGGTGGCCGCGGATCTCCGCCTCGTCCCGGACGCCGCCGAGCGCGACCCGGACGAACTTGCGGCCCATGGCGCGGGCCACCGACTCGCCGAGCGAGGTCTTGCCGACGCCGGGCGGGCCGACCAGCGCGAGCACCGCGCCCCCGCGGCGGCCGCCGACCAGGCCGAGCCCCTGGTCGGCCCGGCGCTTGCGGACGGCCAGGTACTCGACGATCCGCTCCTTCACGTCGGTGAGGCCGGCGTGGTCGGCGTCGAGCACGGCGCGGGCGCCGGCGATGTCGTAGGCGTCCTCGGTGCGCTCGTTCCAGGGCAGCTCCAGGACGGTGTCCAGCCAGGTGCGGATCCAGGAGCCCTCGGGCGACTGATCGGACGCGCGCTCCAGCTTGTCGACCTCCTTGAGCGCGGCCTCCCGCACCTTCTCCGGGAGGTCGGCGGCCTCGACCCGGGCGCGGTAGTCGCCCTCCTCGTCGGCCGGGTCGCCGTTCAGCTCGGCCAGCTCCTTGCGGACGGCCTCCAGCTGGCGGCGGAGCAGGAACTCCTTCTGCTGCTTGGCCACGCCCTCCTCGACGTCCTTGCGGATGGTGTCGTTGACCTCCTCCTCGGCGAGGTGGTCGCGCAGCAGGGTGAGCGCGTACTCCAGGCGGGCGACCTGGTCGGCCTCCAGCAGCACCTTGAGCTTCTGCTCGGCGGTGGCGAAGGGCGCGTAGCCGATGTTGTCGGCGAGCTCGCCGACGCCCTCGATCTGCGCGACCCGGTCGACGATCTGCCAGGCGCCGCGCTTGCGCAGCCACTGGGTGGACAGCGCCTTGTACTCCTTGACCAGCTCGGCGGCCCGCCCGGCCACCGGCATGCCGACCGAGGACTCCCGGAACGGCGTGGTCTCCACCCAGAGGGCGGCGCCGGGGCCGGTGGTGCCGACCCCGATCCGGACCCGGCGCACGGCGCGCACCAGCGCGGCGGGCTCGCCGTCGGCCAGCCGGCCGACCTGCTCCACGGTGGCCAGCGTGCCGGCCGCCGCGTACGAGCCGTCCACCCGCGGAACCAGCAGGACCTGGGGCTTGCCGGAGCCGGCGACCGCGGCGCGGGCGGCCTCGACCGCGGCGCGCACCTCGGTGTCCTTCAGGTCCAGCGGGACGACCATGCCCGGGAGGACGACCTCGTCGTCGAGCGGCAGCACGGGCAGGGTGAGCGGTGTGGACGTGGATGCCATGATCTCTCCCCAGTCAGTGAACTTGAGTCGACCTGACTAAGCCTCGGCGGGCGCAGGATGTTCCCGAGGCCTTGTTCGCTGCGAGCGAACGCGGCGTCACCGGAACGACCAGGGGGTGGCGCCGTCAAAAGAGCCGGGAAAGAACGGCCCAAGAGGGCCCCGGCGTCAGCGCGCGGCGGACGGACGGGCGCCGGCCCGCACCGTCGCGGCGGCCGGGGAGGCGGAGCCGACCGCCGGGGTCTGCGCCGCACGGGTGCGCGGCCGCGGCGGGCGCCGCTCGATCCGCCGCAGCCAGCGCGACAGCGCCACCCCGGTGAGCACCGCGGCCGGGTGCCCCACGGCCGTGACCAGGTCCTTCTCCGTGGCGATCTGCTCGGCGATCATCAGCCCGACGCCACCCAGCGCCAGCACCCGCCCGTGCCGGGGCAGCAGCCCGGCCACCGCGCCCAGGCAGGCGAGCACGCCGTAGCTGACCCCGATGTCCAGGGAGTCCATCGCCTCCGGCGCCATCCGCCCGGTCTCCACCGCGGTGATCACCACGCCCTGGGAGAGCAGCGTCGCCGCGACGTGCCCGATCGCGAACACCGCCGCCGCCCGGCCGGTGCCGACCCTGCGCTCCAGCGGCGCCAAGGTGACGGCGAAGCCCCACAGGTAGGGCATCCACACCTCCCCGGCCACCCAGAAACCGCTGAACAGGAGGGCCCGCAAGGGGTGCTGGAGCAGGTTGTGACCGTCCGAACTGGAGGCCTCCTGCAGGCGCTGGACGAGATCCGGATCGGCGAGCCCGGCAAAGGTCGTGGTGGCTCCCACCACGGCGAGGTACCCGAGCGTGAAGGGAGTGCGCCGGGGCGTCGGCACGCGTTCCAGCAGCCATTCCAGGACGCCGGCGCGCAGTCCGTACCGGAGCATTCCGTACGGCACCGCCGCGGGCGCGCTCCGGTCGGCCTCCCGCCGAAGTCCCGCCATGCCGCCTCCGTCCACGCCCGCCGTCACCGGTGCTCGCAGCTGCCCAACGTACCGGCGCGCGCGCCGGACTCCGCTCGGCGGGGCGTTGTCGTGGCCACGTTACGTCGAGGTTCTGAGAGGCAGCTGAGAAAAGCCCGTGAAGACCGTCGACGCGGGGACCCGCCGGATTCCCGGTATTGGTCCAGACCTTCTTCCTATTAACGCGTCAGTAGGGCCTCTGACCGGCAACTTGGCGTCAACTGGAGTGCATACGTACCGTTACGCAGAGAAAATTCGCCGGGTAAGGTACCGACCCGTGCCCACTCATGCGGTGGGTCCACGGGCGGACGGACAGCCGGCCCACGGGCCGGAAACGTCCGGTCCACCTGCCGGAAAGCATCCGCTGTCCGTACGCTGCGAAGTGCGTGGGAGAAGTGGACGGGAGACCATCCGTCCACCCGACTCCCGGGCGCGCGAACGGGACGGCGGACCCGGCACAGTCCACGACGGAACAAGACTACGAGCGGAGCCCCGCCATCCCCACAGGTGGCCGGCCCGCAGCCCTGGGGGCGGTGGCGTGACCGTGACAGAAATTCAGCAGGACAACCCCAACACCGGTGGCACGGTGAGCAGTCAGCGCAGAGTGCTGGTGGTGGAGGACGAGCCCACGATCGCCGAGTCGATCGCGGCCCGACTGGGCGCGGAGGGGTTCAAGGTCGCCGTGGCCCACGACGGCCCCGGCGCGGTGGACGGCTTCCACACCTGGCAGCCGGACCTGGTGGTCCTGGACATCATGCTGCCCGGCTTCGACGGGCTGGAGGTGTGCCGCCGGATCCAGGCCCAACGCCCGGTCCCGGTGCTCATGCTGACCGCCCGCGACGACGAGACGGACCTCCTGGTCGGCCTCGGCGTCGGTGCCGACGACTACATGACCAAGCCGTTCTCGATGCGCGAACTGGCCGCCCGGGTCAACGTGCTGCTGCGCCGCGTCGAGCGCGCCCAGCAGGCCGCCCGCACGCCCGCGCTCGGCAGCCTGCGCTTCGGCGAACTGGAGATCGACCACGTGCAGCGCCGGGTCCGGCTCGCCTCTGGCGACGTCCACCTGACGCCGACCGAGTTCGACCTGCTGGCCTGCCTGGCCGCCCAGCCGCGCGCGGTGCTCACCCGCGAGCAGCTGCTGGCCGAGGTGTGGGACTGGACCGACGCGTCCGGCACCCGCACCGTCGACAGCCACGTGAAGGCGCTGCGCCGCAAGATCGGCGCCAGCTGGATCCGCACCGTGCACGGCGTCGGATACGCACTGGAGGCCCCGCTCTCCTGACGGGAGTCTCGGGCGACGGGCCTCCGGGGGGCCCGTGTCCCGGCACCGCCGTGACACCACGCGGGGATCACAGGGACCACATGACCTTTCCACAGCAACGCAACGGGGACGCCGACGGCGCGCGCCCGCAGACGCTGGCCGCACGCGCGGCCAGACGGGTCTGGGCCGACATCCGCCCGCTCGACCCGGTCCGGTCGATCAAGGGCAAGCTCGCCCTGCTGGTGATCGTCTCCGTGTTCCTGGCCACCGGGATGGTGGTCGTGGCGATCCGGTCCGAGACCCAGATCCGGATCATCATGGTCTTCTCCATGATCGCCTCGCTGCTGTTCATGCAGTTCCTCGCGCACGGGCTGACCGCCCCGCTGCGCGAGATGACGGCCGCCGCCCGCGCGATGGCCTCCGGCGACTACAGCCGCCGGGTCGAGGTGAACTCGCGCGACGAGATCGGCGAGCTGGCGGCCGCCTTCAACGCCATGGCCGCCGACCTGCAGGCCGCCGACCAGCACCGCCGCGAGCTGGTCGCCAACGTCTCGCACGAGCTGCGCACGCCCATCGCCGCGCTGCGCGCCGTGCTGGAGAACGTGGTGGACGGCGTCGTGCAGCCCAATCCGGCGACGCTGGGGGCCGCGCTGGAGCAGACCGAGCGGCTCGGCCGCCTGGTCACCCACCTGCTGGACCTCTCCAAGATCGACGACGGCGTGGTCGACCTGGACGCCCGCCCCTTCGAGGTGCGGGAGTTCCTGGACGGCGTGCTGCGCGGGGTCACCGTGGACGGCGCGACGGCCGGCGGGGCGTTCTCCAGACGCGGCGACGTGCGGCTGGCCCTGGAGGTCAGCCCGGCCGGCCTGACCGCCGTGGCGGACCCGGAGCGGCTCCACCAGGTGGTCGCCAACCTGGTCGACAACGCCTGCAAGCACTCCCCGCCCGGCGGCACCGTCACGGTGCGCGCGAGACCGGACGGCGAGGACGGCGGCCTGCTGCTGGAGGTCCAGGACGAGGGTCCGGGCATCCCGCTGGCGGACCGCAGCCGGGTCTTCGAGCGGTTCAGCCGCAGCGGCACCGCGACCGCCTCCGGTCCCGGCGCCGACGGCGGCACCGGGCTGGGTCTGGCGATCGCCCGCTGGGCGGTGGACCTGCACGGCGGGCGGATCGCCGTCGCCGAGTCGCCGACCGGCTGCCGGATCGAGGTCCGGCTGCCCGGGCAGTGCTGAGCGGGCCGGGGCATTTGTCACAGATCCGACACAGACGCACACGAAGATCGTCGGCGAATCAGTTCGGATCTTTGTCCGTTTTTGCCCTGATTTGGGGGGCGGTCGGGCCCGATCGTTTCCCCTCAGACACGGCTTTCTAACGTACTTTTTCAGCCAATCTGCAGGTCAGGACTGTGATCTGGGCGACGCCTGGGGCCCGGGGACTGCGCGATCACTGGTCAGGGGCGTAGCCTTAATCCCCGCTGTCCAAACATCCCAAAAGGAAGCGGAAGAGGGCGGTTGCCGCCGTGTCGCCACAACCTGAAACCCCCAGCTCGGCAAGCTCCACTGGCTTTGGTCCCAATGAGTGGCTCGTCGATGAGATCTACCAGCAGTACCTCCAGGACCCGAACTCGGTCGACCGAGCCTGGTGGGACTTTTTCGCCGACTACAAGCCCGGTACCGAGGTGACCCCAGTGACCCAGGCCGCGACCCAGGCCGGCCCCACGCCGACCCCTGCCGCTGCCCCCGCGCCCGCCGCTGCCGCTCCGGCCGCACCCGCGCCCGCCGCCGCCGCTCCGGCCGCTCCGGCCGCACCGGCCCCGGCTGCCGCCCCGCTCGCCGCCGCGCCCGCCGCGCCCCCGGCCCCCAAGGCCGCCGCCGCCCCGGCTCCCGCCGCCGCCCCGGCCGGCCCCGAGCTGGTCCAGCTGCGCGGCCCGGCCAAGGCCGTCGCCAGCAACATGGACGCCTCGCTGGAGGTGCCGACCGCGACCTCGGTCCGCGCCGTCCCGGCGAAGCTGTTGATCGACAACCGCATCGTCATCAACAACCACCTGCAGCGCGCCCGCGGCGGCAAGGTCTCCTTCACCCACCTGATCGGTTACGCCCTGGTCCAGGCCATCAAGGCCGCCCCGGGCATGAACCACAGCTACAAGGTGGAGGACGGCAAGGCCTTCCTGGTCAAGCCGGAGCACGTCAACCTCGGTCTGGCGATCGACCTGGTCAAGCCGAACGGCGACCGCCAGCTGGTCGTCGCGGCCATCAAGAAGGCCGAGACCCTCGACTTCTTCGGCTTCTGGCAGGCCTACGAGGACATCGTCCGCCGGGCCCGCGCCAACAAGCTGACCATGGACGACTTCACCGGCGTCACGGTCTCGCTGACCAACCCCGGCGGCATCGGCACCGTGCACTCCGTGCCGCGCCTGATGCAGAACCAGGGCACCATCGTCGGCGTCGGCGCCATGGAGTACCCGGCCGAGTTCCAGGGCTCCGCCCCGGAGACCCTGTCCCGCCTGGGCGTCTCCAAGATCATGACGCTCACCTCGACCTACGACCACCGCGTCATCCAGGGCGCGGCGTCCGGCGAGTTCCTGCGCGAGATCCACCGCCTGCTGCTCGGCGAGAACGGCTTCTACGACGAGATCTTCGAGTCGCTGCGGATCCCGTACGAGCCGGTCCGCTGGGCCACCGACGTCGCCACCACCCACGACGACGAGGTCAACAAGACCGCCCGCGTCATGGAGCTGATCCACTCCTACCGGGTCCGCGGCCACCTCATGGCCGACACCGACCCGCTGGAGTACAAGCAGCGCAAGCACCCCGACCTGGACGTCACCACCCACGGCCTCACCCTGTGGGACCTGGAGCGCGAGTTCGCGGTCGGCGGCTTCGGCGGCCAGAAGATGATGAAGCTCCGCGACATCCTCGGCCTGCTGCGCAACACCTACTGCCGCACCGTCGGCATCGAGTACATGCACATCCAGGACCCGAAGCAGCGCAAGTGGCTGCAGGAGCGCCTGGAGAAGCCGTACGCGAAGCCCGAGCGCGAGGAGCAGCTGCGGATCCTCCGCCGCCTGAACTCCGCCGAGGCCTTCGAGACCTTCCTGCAGACCAAGTACGTCGGCCAGAAGCGCTTCTCGCTGGAGGGCGGTGAGTCGCTGATCGCCCTGCTGGACGCGACCATCGACGCCGCCGCCGAGCACCGCCTGGACGAGGCCGTCATCGGCATGGCCCACCGCGGCCGCCTGAACGTGCTGGCCAACATCGTCGGCAAGCCGTACGGCAAGATCTTCGGCGAGTTCGAGGGCAACCTCGACCCGAAGTCGATGCACGGCTCCGGCGACGTCAAGTACCACCTGGGCTCCGAGGGCACCTTCACCGGCCTGGACGGCGAGCAGATCAAGGTCTCGCTGGCCGCCAACCCGTCCCACCTGGAGACGGTCGACCCGGTCGTCGAGGGCATCGCCCGCGCCAAGCAGGACATCCTGGACCAGGGCGGCACCACCTTCCCGGTGCTGCCGATCCAGATCCACGGCGACGCGGCCTTCGCCGGCCAGGGCGTCGTCGCGGAGACCCTGAACATGTCGCAGCTGCGCGGCTACCGCACCGGCGGCACCGTGCACATCGTGGTGAACAACCAGGTCGGCTTCACCGCCGCCCCGGCGTCCTCGCGCTCCTCGATGTACTGCACCGACGTGGCCCGCATGATCGAGGCCCCGATCTTCCACGTGAACGGCGACGACCCGGAGGCCGTGGTCCGCGTCGCGCGGCTCGCCTTCGAGTTCCGCCAGGCGTTCCACAAGGACGTCGTGATCGACCTCATCTGCTACCGCCGCCGCGGTCACAACGAGGCCGACAACCCGTCGTTCACCCAGCCGCTGATGTACGACCTGATCGACAAGAAGCGCTCGGTGCGCAAGCTGTACACCGAGGGCCTGATCGGTCGCGGCGACATCACCATGGAAGAGGCGGAGCAGGCGCTCCAGGACTTCCAGGGCCAGCTGGAGAAGGTCTTCGCCGAGGTCCGCGACGCGGCCCAGGCGCCGGCCGACACCACCGCGGGCAAGCCGGTCGCCGACTTCCCGGTCTCCATCCAGACCGGCATCTCCCAGGAGATGGTCAAGCGGATCGCCGCCTCGCAGGTCAACCACCCGGACTGGCTGACCGTCCACCCGCGCCTGCTGCCGCAGCTGCAGCGCCGCGCCGCCTCGGTCGAGGACAACACCATCGACTGGGCGATGGGCGAGACCCTCGCCATCGGCTCGCTGCTCATGGAGGGCCACCCGGTCCGCCTGGCCGGCCAGGACAGCCGCCGCGGCACCTTCGGCCAGCGGCACGCCGTCCTGATCGACCGCAAGACCGGCGAGGACTACACCCCGCTGCAGTACCTCACCGAGGACCAGGCCCGCTACACCGTCTACGACAGCCTGCTGTCGGAGTACGCGGCCATGGGCTTCGAGTACGGCTACTCGCTGACCCGCCCGAACGCGCTGGTCATGTGGGAGGCGCAGTTCGGCGACTTCGTCAACGGCGCGCAGACCATGGTGGACGAGTACATCGCCTCCGCCGAGCAGAAGTGGGGCCAGCACTCGGGCGTCGTCCTGCTGCTGCCGCACGGCTACGAGGGCCAGGGCCCGGACCACTCGTCCGCCCGCCCGGAGCGCTTCCTCCAGCTGTGCGCGCAGGACAACATGACGGTCGCCATGCCGACCCTGCCGTCGAACTACTTCCACCTGCTGCGCTGGCAGGCGCACAACCCGCACCACAAGCCGCTGATCGTCTTCACCCCGAAGTCGATGCTGCGTCTGAAGGCCGCGGCGAGTGCGACCGAGGAGTTCCTGTCGGGCTCGTTCCGCCCGGTCATCGGTGACACCACCGTCGACCCGGCGCAGGTCCGCAAGGTGGTCATCACCTCCGGCAAGTTCTACTACGACCTGGCGGCGGCCCGGACCGAGCGCGGCGTGACCGACACCGCGATCGTCCGCATGGAGCGGCTCTACCCGCTCCCGGTGGCCGAGCTCCAGGAGGAGCTGGCCCGCTACGGCGACAACGTCCAGTTCGTCTGGGCGCAGGAGGAGCCGGCCAACCAGGGTGCCTGGCCGTTCATCGCGATGAACCTGGTCGACCACCTGCAGGTCGTCATCGGCCGCAGCGGCGGCGACGCCCGGCTGCGCCGCGTCGCCCGCCCGGCGGCCTCGTCGCCGGCGGTCGGCTCGGCCAAGCGGCACGGTGCCGAGCAGCAGGCGCTGATCGAGGAGGTCTTCGCGCTCTGACGCGCTGAGGCCCCGCACCGCTGATACGCCCGCGGCCCCCGTCCCCCACCCAGGGGGACGGGGGCCGCGGGCGTTCCTGTTCACGTCAAGGTCGCAGCTCTGCAACCAAACGGGGACCGGGCCGCACGTCCTCCTGACGGATCGATAGGTTATGGCTCGCCAGGTCGCCGCCCGGCGCCCGTCATCGCGCCCGCGGCCCGGCCGAACGACCTCACCGCTCTCCCAGGGGGATCACCACATGACCGCCGACACGCCGCACCCCGGCAAGCTTCCTCCGGTCTTCCAGCCGCTCCTCCCGGACGACCCCCGGGAGGTCGGCGGCTACCGGCTGTTCGCCCGGCTGGGCGCCGGAGGCATGGGCCGGGTCTACCTCTCGTACACCCCGGGCGGGCGCCCGGTGGCGCTCAAGGTGGTCCGTCCCGAGTTCGCCGAGGACGGCGAGTTCCGCCGCCGCTTCGCCCAGGAGGTCAGCAACGCCCAGCGGATCCACGGGCTGTACACCGCGCAGGTGATCGACTCCGGCGGCCTGGACTCGGACGCCCCCTGGCTGGTCACCGCGTACGTCCCGGGCCCGTCGCTGCAGCAGGTGGTGCGGGAGAACGGCGCGCTGCCGGTGCGCACCGTGCTGCTGCTGATGGGCGGCATCGCCGAGGCGCTGCAGGCGATCCACAGCGTCGAGGTGGTCCACCGCGACCTCAAGCCCGCCAACGTGCTGGTCGCCGGGGACGGCCCGCGGGTGATCGACTTCGGCATCGCCCGGGCCGCCGACGCGACCGCGCTGACCGGCACCGGCTACCGGATCGGCTCCCCCGCCTTCATGTCCCCCGAGCAGGCCCAGGGCCGCCCGGTCACCCCGGCCACCGACGTCTTCGCGCTCGGCGCCCTGGCCGCGTACGTGGCCGGCGGCACCCCGCCGTTCGGCGACGGGCCGGACACCGCCGTGCTCTACCGGGTGGTGCACGAGGAGCCGGACCTGGAGGCCGTCCCGGCGGACCTGCGCGAGCTGATCCAGCGCTGCCTGGCGAAGTCCCCGGAGGACCGCCCCAAGCCCGCCGAGATCATCCAGGTCGCCCGCAACCACCCCGAGGTCGGCGGCCAGCTGCGCTTCGCCGACGACTGGCTGCCGCGGCAGGTCAACACCGAGATCACCCGCCGCTCCGACCTGCCCAGGACGCCGCCCACCCCGCTGCCGGCCGCGCCCGCCACCCCGCCGCCGGCCCCGGCCGCTCCCCCGCTGCCCACCCACCCGGCCACTGCGGTGGCCCACGCCCCGCAGCAGCCGGCCACGCCCCCGCCGGGCTTCGCGCCGCCGCCGCTCGGCGCGTACGGCGCCCCGCAGCCGCCCACCGAGACGCCGACCGCCCCGGTGCTGCCCGCCCCGCCCACCGTCCAGCTGCCGCAGCCGGAGCAGCCGTCCCACGACACCCCGCCGCCCGGCCCGGTGGTCACCGCCGTCACCTCGGCGCCCGAGCCGGCGCCCGGGAAGAAGGGCGGGGTGTCCTGGAAGGTGCTGCTCACCGTCGCCCTGGTGATGGCGGTCGGCGGCACCGCGGGCGGCGTGCTGTTGATGAAGAAGCTGGACGACGGCGGCAAGAGCGACACCAGCGCGTCCTCCTCCTCGCGGTCCACCGGCGGGGCCAACCCGCCGGCGCCCGCTCCCAGCCAGAGCGCGGGCCCGAGCGCCGACGGCACCGCCACCAACCCGCCGGTGACGGCCGCTCCCTCGAAGTCCGGTGGGAGCACCGTCTCGGCCCCCGCCCGGCCGACCGGCTACTCCCCGATGTTGGACAAGAAGTCTCTGGCGATCCCCGGCGCCGAGTACTCCTCCGACGCGTACCGGATCGACCTGGACGCGGGCACCGTGGTGCCGCGCAGCAGCAACGACCTGAAGTGGGGTCTCGGCGTCACCAACACCGGCACCGGCAGCAAGGCCAACTCCTTCGACAGCTTCGGCGACGACAAGTCGGACTTCGCGGTGATCACCGAGCCGTCCATCACCGCCGAGCAGTGCGCCGCCGCGATCGACTCCCGGCCCGACACCGACCTCTCGTACAACCGCGTCGCGCCCGGCCGCCTGCTGTGCGTCCGCGACCGGGTCACCCGCAACATCGCCATCGCGGTGATCGAGCAGGCCGACCCGACCACCGGCGCCGCCAAGGTCACCGTCAGCACCTGGCGCGCCGCCTGACCGGACTATCCTGACCAGGTCAATTCCCATCGGACCGGAGCGAACCGTGTACTTCACCGACCGAGGCATCGAGGAGCTGGAGAACCGGCGCGGCGACGAGGAGGTCACCTTCGAGTGGCTGGCCGAGCGTCTGCGCGAGTTCGTCGACCTCAACCCGGACTTCGAGATCCCGGTCGAGCGGCTGGCCACCTGGCTGGCCCGGCTCGACGACGAGGACGACGACGAGTGACGTCCTGACGCCGCGATCGCCGAAGGGGCCCGGGAGGCAACCGCCTCCCGGGTCCTTTCGCGTCCATGGCGGAGGGACCCCGTAGGGGACGGCTCCGGGGCGGGTCCGGGCCCGTCTCGGGGGCGGAACCGCTTGCTTTTCCCGGCACGCGATATATCGTCTTCTACAGAGAACGCGATACATCGCGATCCGCGACGGGAGGCGGCAGAGATGAGCCAGTGGACGATCGAGGGGCCCGGCAGGACCACCTTCGAGGACGCGGTCCGCGCGCTGCACGTGCGCGTCATCGACGGCAGCGTGAACGTGGTCGCGGCCGAGGGCCCGGCCCGCCTGGAGGTCACCGACCTCAAGGGCGAGCCGCTGCACGTGACTCTGGTGGACGGCGTCCTGACCGTCACCTACAAGGACATCAACAGCTGGGGCGAGTTCGGCGACTGGATCAAGTCGATCGGCTCGGTCCGCAACTTCTTCGACTCCTTCAAGCGCAAGCGCTCCGTCGACGTCACCCTGACCGTCCCGGCCGACGCCGAGGTCAAGGTCGGCACCGTGTCGGCCCACTCCACCGTCACCGGCATCGACGGCCGCGTCTCGGTGCAGGGCGCCAACGGCGACACCACCCTGGCCGGGGTCACCGGGCGGATCGACGCCAGCACCGTCACCGGCGACGTGGACGCCCAGGAGGTGGGCGGCCAGCTCAAGGTCAACACCGTCTCCGGGCAGCTCACCGTGATCGCCGGCACCGCCGACCGGATCCAGGCCAACACCGTCACCGGCGCCGTCACCCTGGACCTCGACGTGGCCGGCGAGACCGACGTCAAGGTCAACACCGTCAGCGGCCCGGTCGTGGTCCGGATCCCCTCGCTGGCCGACGCCACCGTCAACGCCGGCTCCACCAGCGGCGACGTCTCCAGCACCTTCGACGAACTCACGATGACCAGCACCTGGGGCGCCAAGAAGATCTCCGGCCAGCTCGGCGAGGGCCGCGGCAGCCTCCACGTCACCACCGTCTCCGGCGCGGTGACGGTGCTGCGCCGCCCCGACGCCGAGGACGACGCCCCGGTGGTGATCAAGGAGCTCCCGGCCTCCCCCGCCGCCACTGAGCCCACCGACGCCGGGCCGGCCGGCCCCGACCTGACCAAGGAGGCCTGAGATGACCCCCGTGTTCGGCCACGGCCGACTCCGGCTCTACCTGCTGAAGCTGCTGGACGAGGCCCCGCGGCACGGCTACGAGGTGATCCGCCTGCTGGAGGAGCGCTTCCAGGGCCTGTACGCCCCGTCCGCCGGCACGGTCTACCCGCGGCTGGCCAAGCTGGAGCAGGAGGGCCTGGTCAGCCACAGCTCCGAGGGCGGCCGCAAGGTCTACCGGCTGACCGACGCCGGCCGCACCGAACTCGAAGCCCGGCAGGGCGAGTTGGACGAGCTGGAGGTGGAGATCCACGACTCCGTGGCGCAGCTCGCCGGGGCGATCCGGGAGGACGTCCGGGACAGCGCCAAGGACCTGCGCGAGGAGCTGTGGCAGGCCGCCAAGCAGGCCCCCCGGCCGGACCACCCCTCCGCCGGGGCGGGCGGCGACCCGTGGGCCGGGCCCTGGGGCGACAACGAGTCCTGGCAGCGCGCCAAGGAGGAGTTCGCCCAGTTCAAGCGGCAGGCCAAGGAGCAGGCCAAGCGGGCCCGGGAGCAGGAGAAGGCCGCCAAGGCCAAGGCGAAGGCCGCCGAGGAGGAGGCCCGCCGGCTGCGCGAGCAGGCCAAGGCCTCCCGCACCGCCGCCCAGCAGGAGGCGCTGCGGATCAAGCGCCGGGTCGAGCAGCAGGTGCGCGAGCACGCCGCGAAGGGCGACTGGCCGACCGGACTGGCCGAGGGCCTGTCCGAGCTGACCAAGGGCCTGGCCGGCCTGGCCGACGCCGCCCGCTGGGGCCACCCGGCGGACGAGCCCCCGGCCGAACCGGCCGAGCGGATCACCGTGACCCGGATCGACCTGGACAAGGACCAGGACGGGACGGCCACCCCCACCGACCTGCCGCCGTGGGCGCGCACCGACCCGGACGCCGACCCGTCCCGCGAGCTGGAGCGACTGCTCGACCGCTTCCGCGACCAGGTCCGCGACGCGGCCCGGGACGGCGGGGTCGGCCCGGACAAGCTGGCCGAGGCCCGCTCGGTGCTGGGCGCGGCCGGCGAACGCTTGAAGCGGCTGCTCGGCTGATCCGAAGCGGCGGCCCTGCCGATCCACATCGCCGAGAACCCGCTCGACTCGGTCGCACTCGGCTCCGGCAAGTGCGTCGAGGAGTTCGAGGCGCTCCAGCAGGT